>DCDB01000210.1 GCA_002316215.1 Lachnospiraceae bacterium UBA1066
GCGGGGTCATATACCTTGTTGATGGTTTTCTTGCCCACCGTGCCAAGCCGAGTCAACAGCACCGACACGTCCGCCGGGGTAAAAAACTCGCCGCCGGATTTGCCCGCATTGGAGGCATACATGGTCATTAAGTATTCATAGGCATCGCCAAAGGCGTCAATATCATGGTCTTTGACAGAACCGAGATTCATGGCAGCAATACCATCCAGCAGTTTTGTAAGGCGCTCGTTGCGTTTTGCTACCGTACTGCCAAGTTTATTGCTGTTTACATCAAAATCATCGAATAACCCCGCAAAGCTATTTTCAGAAACACTGCCTTGGGCGGATTCTTCAATGTGGCTAAACACTTCATCAAGCTTTTCGTTGAGCAGTTTTTCTTTGCCGTTGGGGTAAGTCCAGCCTTCTCCGCTGGCGGCTCTGGCTCTCACGTTGCAAAAAAGCTCACTGGGCAGAATGAAGAATCCCTTTTCCTGCACTAGGCCGGCGCGGGCTTCCTCCGCTTCCGCATCTTTCAGTTTGGCATAGTCAAAACCGGTATTCCCGGCTTCAATCTCGCCGTCGTTGATGTATGCGGTCAAATTTTCGGAAATATAGCGATAAAACATCGTTCCAAGCACATAGTTCTTAAAATCCCAACCGTCTACGGCACCACGTAACTCGTCGGCAATCGCCCAAATGGCACGGTGGAGCTCATCCCGCTCCTGCTCTTTTTTCATGTCAGCCATTGTCTTTTACCTCCGAATTGTTTTTATCTGCATCTGCGCTTGCGCCGCTTTCAATCCAAGCGTCCACTTCGGATACTCTAAATTTGTACAGCCTTCCAACTTTATGGAAGGGAATGGTATCCTTTTTGACCCAGGACCGGATGGTGTCCTTGCTGCAGCCAACGTGCTTTGAAATTTCCTCGAGGCTAAGCCAATGTTCTACAGCATTTACTTTACTATCTTTCATGTCCAATAAAACTCCCTTCCAATGAATTAAGTGCCATATCTTGTTACCAAACCCTCATAATATTCTTTTACCTTGCAAAAGGTTTTCCACACATCTTCTTCTGGCGTTTTCAGAACATTGATTAAATCGGTGTAGTTCTCAGGTGTTTCCAGAACCTTAGTAAAATCAACCTTATATTCGCGTCCAAAACATACAAGCTGCTTTGCATCATCACGGACATGGTTTTCGACTGCATGTGTTCTCTCGTAGGCTTGTAAATCTTGAGTTTCTTGAAGCAACAATCTGCGAGGGACAATTTTATTTTTACTGTCAGCCGGGTCGAAATAAAGTTCCCCATATATCCCAGCAGTCATAAACTCGGAATAATCAAGTGCTTTCTCGAAAATGGTCAAGCCCAATAGACAGGGAGTGCCCAGCTTTCGTAGTAACATCGAAAAAACGAGGCTAGATGGTTCCGTAACGGCAGGCTTTGGTGAAGCCCATTCGGACTTTTCTTTCGTTGCATACGCTGCGACACAATCAAGATCAATCAATTGATATTCCAGATCTCGGTACCCATATCGCAAAAATGTTATGAAATGTTTGGCTTCATCCTTTCCCTGAAAAACATTCTCCAAAAACGGCTTTAGAAAATACCGTTCATATTTCTCAGGGGAAAACTCATTTAACATTTCAAAAGCGTCGAGTCCTTCAAACTCTGTTTCTGCAATATCCCAAAGGCTTTGTCCAAGGGCAATCAATTCCTCGGGTGCTGCTGAAAAATAGTACTTGGCAAACAAATACTCCTGAAAACCTGGGTCGATATATAAAAGCTTCGTCTCTTGCTCGTACATCATGCACGCTGTTGCACAGGCATCGTGTATAAAGCTTTTACAGGTCATAGCTTTGGGGTTTTCAATACTATTCTTCGTGGCCAGGTTGTTAAAGTACTCATCAAATGTGTCAAGATCAAACTCTGCTTCATGCTTCATATATGTGGTGGCACATAGTTCGGCAAATACCTTTGTAAATTCATCAGCATTTTGAACACTTCTAAATACTCTAGAATAACCTTCCTTTTCCTCATCGTGTCCATATACGATTGCATCATATACAGCTCTATAAAATAGTCTCTTTTTCCCATCAAAGGATTTCACAATAGGATACTTCATAATAACAAAGGTCAGTAGCATGGGATTTGAAGCAAACACCTTGTGCCTTTGGAGAAAATCGCCCTCCGTGTAATTCTTTATGCTTTCGATACTGGCTTCGTCGTCACAACCCTTTAAGAGGTTATCAATTAGTGTAGTTGATTGCTCCCTGCTGAAGGGATGAAGATACATCCGTGAGAAACCGGTGATGCCTTTTAATAACCCACATTCCCTAGAGGCCAAGATATACTGATTGTATGGGTATCTATCGACAAGTTCAGCTATTTTCCGCTGAAATGCTTTTTCATCGGAAGGATCAATCTCATCAGCGCCATCCATAAGAATTTGGCATTTGCCTGATATCATCAACTCTTCGACTTTTTTGCTGGTCAAGTTTTCATCATAAATACTTGCTGTCTTTATTATGTAATCATTCAGCAGATCATTGCCCTCGCTAAAGTCGCGGAGTTCGATTATGATTGGAAGCAGACCCGTTTGTGTGTGCTTACGGGCTGATTCGAGAAACAAATGCTGAAGCAGCATCGTTTTTCCCATTCCACCGTTTGCAACGAGGATAACTTTCTTTGAATAAGCTTCCAGTGAATCGAGAGTCGCGTCAAGAATAATTGTTTCCTGGGTTCTGCTGTGTCGGTTCCTAGTAGCAGAAAGCCGGCTGCTTAGTTTATTACAAACATATATATCGTCGATCAAACGCTCTTCTCCTTCCGAGAAGGGCGTTTTTATTTTCTCGTATTTAGCTATTGTACGTGCAACGTACTCAGGAAAAGAAATGATATGTGCTTCTGGCTTGTAGAAAATCCTCGCTTCGGCTGCGGTCTCTCCATTTCCTTGCGCGATTGCATAAAACAGTTTAGCCAGTGTAAACGCAAAGAGACGTTTATCAGGAGCCTCTCCTGTTTGCATTTCAAGTCCGAAGCGTTGCATAACGTCCATTAACATACTGTCATTCAAGTCCTTAGAAGCGTTATCGATAAAACCATCTTCGTCAAAATGCGAAACAACAGTGCCCCAAATAACACCTTCCGGTTTTCGTATCCCATCAAACCATTTTCCGTATGCGCTGTTCGAAGTTGGCAGAAGGTCATAGTACTCCTCAAATAAGGCTGCCTTGAAGAAGTATTCTGGGATTTTATCTTTAGACTTGTGCCCAAGGATGCCACAGGAGTTTCTGCCCATATAGAACTTTGAGAAATATTCTGCGCATTTCATTTCAGCATCCCTCCCCCCTATTCATCAATTATACATCTGTCCGAATTGTCAGAATTATGTCTTAATTCATCCAAGCAAGGTCCAAATCCCAGTCGGCGAAAGCAGAAATAAAACTATCTATAATCAGCTTGTAAGGTTGGACAAGCCATTTGAGCATTCCTCACGCAACATTGAACTCAAACATAACTTTACTTACTTCGACTTGTTACCACTAAATCACATTTAATTATACATCATTTTTTGATTTCTACAAGAGGTTCGCTCAAAAAACTTATCGTCCGCAGGAGCCGCGGATTATACGGCTCTGACAATATATTACATCGCTGAGTGGCCATGAAGCGGTGGAGGTTACATAGAGGTTCCCGGAACGGTGATAAAGACCGTTCTCGGAGCTCCGATGTGCCACCACCTTAGTTTCGTGCGCTCATTTTATGCGAAACGGGGTCTGTGTCCATCGGATGCAGGCCCTTTATTTGTTTCCTCCGCCGCTGAAGCCTCGGCAAATCACAGGAGGAAACACCATGAAAAGACAAGACAATCAGAAGACTTATTTTATCTACATCCGTAGCACCGGCGAGAAGGTTCCGGTCACTAAAGAACAGCACGATTTCTTCTATAGAGAGGCATCCCGCATCCGCAACAAGGAACAAAACCACCACAGATGCATGTGTCCGTACCGCTTCATCTGGAAGTGCGACGGTGACTGTATCGGTTGCGAATACCATGCGGCAGGCGACACCCTCTCATTGGACGTTCCGAACCCAGATGGAAATGGCAATATGTACGACTATCTGC
>DCDB01000108.1 GCA_002316215.1 Lachnospiraceae bacterium UBA1066
TGGGCGAAAGGCGGGACACTAAAGGGGCAGAGTCCGGAGCGAATCGGCTGGCTGAAGGATATCCTGTACAGTCTGCCTGGGGCGCTTGAGTCGGAACCCAGTGCTTTTGAGAAAATCGATGCCATGGAAAAGGCAGGAAGGCTGACAGAAGAGGTTTTGGCGGCAGTCCCGGAGGAGGTCCGTTTCTTCCTCCGTACATTTATTAAAATGAACCGTATGGAGCGGCAGAGATTTTTTGATTTTAATCCGGAATACAGCGCGCATTTTCAGGATAAGGTTTTTCTTCGCTATTTCGGACAGGAATGTCCCTCACGGGCCTTTCTTTCGCTTCCGGTGAACGGGACTTACAGGATTGAACTTCTTGATCCGTGGAATATGACGCGTACAGTCCTTGCGGAAAATGCAGCAGCTGAAAAATCAGCAGGACTTAATCCGTTTGGAAGTGCCGGAGAAGGTAAGGAAATGGGAACGTGTGAGGTATCGCTCCCCGGTAAAGAATTTTTGGCAGTGCTTGCTGTAAAAAATGAAGCCTGAAAAAGAATCGCGGGCAGTTTAAAGGCAGAAAAAAGAGGACAGACAATGAGAATCAATCCGAAAAAAAATGGAATTGAGTTTCTAAAAGCAGTAGGAGAATGCAGTGGAAGCGTCTATTTTGATACGCCAGACGGAAATCATCTGAATCTGAAATCGATTCTTTCACAGTATGTTTTTTCGGCAATCTCAGGACAGGAAGATTTAATCCGCGGGGGTTCTGTGCTCTGTTCAAGTGACAGGGACATAGACATACTGAGGCCGTATCTTTTAGAGGAATAAAGGGATAAACATAAAAAAGAAGTATGCGCAAGAGAAACAAAAGCAGAAAAAGAAACACATGTAAGAGGAGTATGCTATGGAAATTTATCAGCTGAAAATCAATCATCTGACGAATCCGCTGGGTTTTCGGATGACGCGCACTTGTTTTTCGTGGAAAGTCAGGGGAAGTCAGGGAAAGAAGCAGAAAGACGCGCGTATCCGGATTGCTTCAGATGAAACAATGCAGACGATTTTGAAGGATACCGGCTATGATTCTCAGGCGGACAGCCTGGGATATGAAGTCAGTGTGACACTAAAGCCAAGAACCCGCTATTTCTGGACAGTATCGGTCAGGACAGATGCCGGTGAAGAAGAGGAAAGCAATGTCCAGTGGTTTGAGACCGCAAAGATGGAAGAACCGTGGACAGGTAAATGGATTACCTGCGGAAACAGCGAGAAGAGACATCCCGTTTTTTCGACATCCTTAAAGGCCGGAAAGAAGATTGCAGAAGCCCGTCTATATATCTGCGGCCTCGGTCTTTATGAAGCATATATTGACGGCAGGAAGATCGGTGATGAATATCTGGCTCCGGGAAGTAATGACTATAACCGATGGGTGCAGTACCAGACTTATGATATTACCGGATTTTTGACGAATGAGAATCAAAAAAACGGGAAGGCCGGAGGCAGGATCCTGTCTGTCCTTTTAGGAAACGGCTGGTACAAATCGCGCTTCGGTTTTGCTGCCTGGGAGGACAAAGGCTTTTACGGAAATGAATGGAAGCTGATCGCGGAAGTGCACGTCCTGTATCAGGACGGCTCGGAGAAAGTCATCGGGTCGGATGAATCCTGGACGGTACGGCGGAGCGGCATCTGTTTTTCCAATCTCTACGACGGTGAGCAAAGAGATGATACACTGCCGGAACTTCCGGAAGAAAAAGCGATGTTCTGCGAAAGCCCTAAAGGGGCGCTGACGGAAAGGATGAGTCTTCCTGTAAAGGCTCATGAAACATTTTTCCCGGAGGATATTATTCATACGCCAGCCGGGGAGACGGTTCTCGATATGGGGCAGGAATTTGCAGGCATTTTTACTGTGCGCATCAAAGAGCCCAGGGGAACGATGATCCGGATCCGGACCGGAGAAGTCTTGCAGAACGGGAATTTTTATAATGAAAACCTGCGTACCGCAAAATCGGAATACCTATACACATCCGATGGCACGGAGAAGGAGATTACTCCAAAGTTCACGTATTTCGGATATCGCTATGTCTGCGTAGAAGGTATCAGCCATCTGAAAAAAGAAGATTTTACAGGTATTGCGCTGTACAGCGATGTGGAAGAAACAGGGAGCCTGAGAACCGGGCACGAGGGTGTGAACCGCCTTATTTCCAACACGCGCTGGGGGCTGAAAAGTAATTTTCTTGATGTGCCGACCGACTGTCCTCAGAGAGATGAACGCATGGGATGGACTGGGGACGCTGAGGTCTTTTCACCGACGGCCTGCTATCTTACCGATCCTTATGCCTTTTATGCAAAATATCTTTACGATATGTACCAGGAACAGCTGGATCTTGACGGAAAAGTTCCGGATGTCGTTCCGTCTGCGGGTGTGACGAGTACAGCCTGCGCCTGGGGAGATGCGGCTGTCATTATTCCGTGGAACCTTTATTGCTTTTACGGGGATCTTTCTATTCTGAAGGATCAGTATGACAGCATGAAGGCCTGGGTGGATTATCTGACGCGTACGGACGGCGCGGATCATGCCTGGGGACGCAAACCTCAGTACGGTGACTGGCTGGCGCTCGATAATCCAAATTCCTCTGTGGATCAGGTTCATGGCGCGACGGATGAGGACTTTCTGGCAGAATTGTATTATGCAGTAAGCGCCGGCCTCACGGCCAGGGCGGCAGGTCTTCTCCGGAAAGAGGATGATCATAAGAAATATGAAAAACTCTCAGAAGATA
>DCDB01000098.1 GCA_002316215.1 Lachnospiraceae bacterium UBA1066
CTTTTCTTACTGTAGTTTTCACATTCCCATCAGCCGCTTTGGCTTTTCCTGCTGCCTTGGCTTTTCCTGCCGCCTTGGCTTTTCCGGCTTCTTTGGCTTTTCCGGCGGCTGCTTTAGCTTTCCCGGCTGCTGCTTTGCCTTTTCTTACGGTTGCTTTACCTTCTTCTCCAGCTTCTTCGCTTTCTTCGTCTTCAATGTCATCGATAGCTGTAATCTCTTTTTCTTCTCTTTCTTCCATAATATAGGACAGCATCATGATCAGAAGCTTTCTTATATATTCAATGTCGTCATCGGATGTCTCATGATCAAGATTGCACAGATATTCCGCATAGGAATTTACGGTCTCTTTAAAGAAGGATTGCAGTTCCTTCGCCGTCTCTTCATTTTTGAAATGATAAAGTTTAAAGCCCTCCTGCATATGGGCCCAATTTTCCGCCAGCTTAATCCTGGTTCTTACTTTATAAATCTTGGTACAGCTGAACGCCTGATAAAAGTACAATTCCGAAGAATGGTCGCACAAAAAGACAAGATAGGTATTTATGATCTTATCCGCCGCTGATTGTACGCTCCCGGATTCTGCGCTCTTAACAAAAATACTATTCAGCTGCATTACGAAAACCCTGTCCGTCCTTAAGAATGTCTGCTCAAGAAGATCCTCTTTATTATTAAAATGATTATACAGGCTTCCCTCCGCTACACTGGCTGTTCTGGCCCATTTCTTCGTGGTCAGATTTTCGAATCCGCAGTCCTCCGATGCAGTTAAAACAGCATCCATCATTCTTTCCTTTGTGGCATCATGCGATCTTGTAATCATATATATCCTTTCCTTATAAGATATAGTATTGTATGATTTCTTTCCTAAATGCACCGCGTAAGTTTTTCCGGATCATATGAAAGTCCTGTCTAAATGGCCATGCAGCAAATGTTCGACCACTCATTAAGCCAAAAAAAATAAATTCATCATGTAATAGAATTAAGGAAGTACTTACTCATAAATTGAATATACTCAATCTTCCGGGTTTTGTTCTCCGGTCTGTTGTAATCAGCATTTCACGTGTTGAAATCGACATTCCAACTTCTGTTTTTCTGTCTTTCATAATCCGCCGCCAAAAAAAGAAGACTGCATCTGCAGTCTTCCTTTTATACTTAACCATTTTTTCATTTTCCGGAAAAATTCCATCAATGCGGTTCTATCGATCAGTCACACTATTATTTATTGTACTTATTATTTTCGTGGCGTTTCATCATGACAATGAGAAGAGCAACGATCACAGAAGTAATTAATGCAGTCATGTATAATACTACGTTTGATGTGTCTCCCGTTTTTACAGGTTTCACAGTAGATACATTCGTAACATTCTGCACAGTTGTAACAGTCGTTACCGTCGTAACAGTTGAAGTTCCTTTGCAGGCTTTGGAAGATGTTGTCGGACAGGAAGATGTCGTCGGAGCGGCGTATGTATTTACAAAATTCACGGAATCCGATTTCGTTGTCTGCCCGTCTTTTTCTGCCCACACCGTTGCAATCAATCCGCCCTTATTATCGTTTATGACCCTGACTGTAACCGTATAGACACTGCTGTCATATGTAAAATTACTGGCTGATCCTTTTTCTTCTTTAACAAGATACTTGTAGTCGCCCGGCGTATTAAACGTCATCGGGCCGAAATTAAAGGTCTGGTTTCCGGTTGCCGTAAAGCTTGTTGTCGCCGGCATCACGCTTTGCTGATCGGCTGCAGATAATGTAACAGTGAATTTACTGTCAGAAGGCACATTACTTCCTGTTACCGTAACACTGACAGGAATCGAGGCAGTGCATGAATAATTATCAGCCGATACCATTATGGGTGCTGTAAGAAATGCACATAATAGGAATAATACGAATATTCCATTATAAAATTTCGTTTTCATTTGTTTAACAACCTCCTATTGCACCATCATGTGGCATCCAGCCGTCCAAAAAGTACGATCCGACCATTTGTTACAGCATCAGCACAAGTACTTAATCCAATAATATGATCAGAATCAGTTACATTAATATTCCTGTTTTGAACTGCTATTTTTGATATGTAATCTAAAAGTCCTGCTATATCGCCTTTGCCGTCGCTTGAATAATCATAGATCTGAGAATCGTATGCATCCGCTTCGACACAGGCAAATAATGAAATATGATAAGTTTGATCCGGAAGATAAAGCGTACCCGTCTGATGTTTCTCAAAATAGCTGCTGTTCACGAATTCAGCCACATCACCAAACATAGCGCCATTATCCATATGATGCCCATAAACCAATGAATAAGGATCTGAAAAATCTCCGCTGTTTCCTGTACTTAGAAAAATCGAACCTGATAAAACAAAATTTCCGTAAACATCTTTGTTCAGATATTCGTAATCGTAACTGCCTTGAAGTACCGGATAATTTATATGTGTATCATCAATTGTTAACCATCCGCGTACGTCCGGATTGATTTTCATTAAATCCTGGAGCGTCGGATTATTTGTATTTCCAGTGTTTCCCGCATTTCCTGCCGGCTTGTACTTCAGTAAATCTTCAGATGCAAAAGCCCTGTTATATATCTCCCATGTGTCCCAAAGAGAGTAAGCACCATACAAAGCAATCGTAAGAATTAGTAAAGCCATTAAAATGTTCAGAATCCTGTTTCCTGCACGAGATAAGGATGCCGCATAACGCAATTGTAAATTCTCCCTATATTTCTCCGGCCCGCATACACGGACCGGAGACGTATCCTGGATGGCTTCCGCAAACTTTCTATAAGCTTAAATGATTAAGCCTCTCTTTTCTTCCTGCGGAAGAAAACAACACCTGCTACAGCTGCAATTAAGATCATGAGAACATAAGGAGCAACATTCATGATGATACCTGTCGGCGTTGCAGCATCACGGTTATTTGTAACAACAACTGCATTTGCCGCATCGGTCATTGTTGCCGTTTCTTTAAGAGTATATGCCGCCCCGTTAATCGTTGCCGTCGTCTTGTAGTTTGCCACAGCTGTTTCATCTACTTTATAAGTATCATTCTGAGCCAGATTCTTTACAGTCAACGTTTCACCGCTCTTCAGTTTGAAAGTATATGGGGTTCCAGCCGTTAAAGTTGCTGTGGACTTATCCGGTAAAACTACAACATAAGCTGCGCGCTTATCAATTGAATTTACAGTTAATGAGAATTCAAAGTACTTACTCTGGTCACCCTGGGCACCGGTAACTGATTTTGTGACAGTCAGATCTTTGAATTCATTCGTATCATGGTTATATTCGTAAAGATTTGTAAAAGTATCTGTTTTAGCATCTTTCTTTTCATTAGCTAAAGCAGCGCCATATACTTCTATTTCATTAGTTGTTGCATTCCTGCGTACATAAACATATAAGTTCTTGGTTTCAGAAGAATAGTTAATATGCCCATTTTGTCCTGCTACTTCAGTAACCGTATAATGATAAACACCTGGCTGAGTGTATTTCGTAGCATCAAATGTAAAAGCACCTGTGTTATATGTTTGTGCTCCTTTTAAAGTTGTATCTGTTTTAACTGTATTAACAATAACATCTCCGTCTTTTCCTGCGTATGTTGTCTGTTCCTGATATGTATCTGCATCAGCACCTTTTACACTAAAAGTAAAAGTTTCCTCTGGCTGATAGGTATCAGCAGCAGCCTCGACTGTTTTATTAAAACTCATGCTGGTAATAGCAGATCCATCTGCTGAACCTATCTGTTGATCTGCAAAAACACTTGAAGCTGATGCTACTGTTAAGAGAGCTGCTAAAGCTAAAGCCACGTTACGTTTAACAAATGTACTTTTTTTCATTTCTCTTTCCTTCCTCACTTTTATTTTTTTTTGCTATTTATAAATCATTTCTTCGTAAAACCGTAATTATTTTTCCCATGACTTCTTTTGTATTTACTGGTCCAAAATAGCGACTGTCTTTTGCACCTTCTCTGTAGTCACATAAAATGAAAAACTCATCTTCTTTTAAAGTCACTGGGAATGTGATACCTTCATCGTATGGCTTGGTCGCATAGTAAATATTATCTTCTCCAATTACGCTGTCATTGATTTTTATTGACCCGTCGTCATCAATTTCGATTTTATCCCCCCCTACGCCAACGATCCGGCCAATGTACTGCACATTATCTTTTTGAAATATGATTACATCATTTGCCCTGTACGTTTTATTCAAACGATAGTAAATGAGTAAATCATCCGCACTGATCCTTGGCTTCATATCATCGTTTGTTACGACTTTAAAGCCAAATACTGCACCAAAAAGCAGCCATATAAGGAATAAGAAAAAAATCAATTTTTCCACAAAAGAAATAATATCTGATTTTTCTACAGCTCTTTTATATCTTTCTTTAATTACTTCTTCTGCAGTTTGTTTCTTATTTTTATTCTTGATATTCATTAAGAAGAATCCTTTTGCCGAACTGACGAGCAGCTTTTCTCTTCAAGATACTTAATTTTCTCACACATCTCTTCAACTGCTTTGTCTCTTTCCTCAATCAGCGCTTCATATTGTTTATTTGAAATATCAAGAACCCTCCGGTAATCTTCTTGCAGCTGTCCAAGCTTTTTCCATACATCTTCTTCATTCAGCCCGCCGATGATATTTTTCCTGAATTTCATTTTCTTAATTTCTTCTGCAATATCATCCATTGTCGTAACTGACATTCTGTCTCCCATCAATCCTTCGAAGATTTTTTCCGGGAATCTTTCAAATACAGGCATAAACCAAATGCAAATGCCATAAGGATAATCAGCATATATGGAATAACATCCGCCTTTAATGCTGTTGGCGCTGCCTCTTTCCTCGTATTAACGAAAGAGACTTTACTCGGACTAGTTAACGTTCCAGATGCGGATTTACCGGTTACTGCATCAGCATCATTTATCTTATATTCTGTCGTGTACCCTGCGGAATTGAATTCCTCACTGCTGCCGATTGACTGGACTTCTTTGATTGTAAATGCTGTACCTTTTGGCAAACCTGTTATAGCTTTGCTCTCCCCGGATTTCATAGAAACCCAGCCGTCTCCATTGGTAATGGTAATGTCACCATATTGGCCATCAGAGACGTTCGCTACGGTTACCTTAAAGTAATAATCTTTTGAAGTGTCTCCCATTCCGCCTGCAACGGTCTTGCAGATTGTAAGCTTTGGACTCCACTGAGCATACAGAACATTCGTATCCGCTGATAATGTGTCAACATTTATTTCTGTTCCGGCTGCATAGGCCGTACCTGATCCGTCTGCCGCCGTATTCCAATTAAGGAAAGAATAGCCATCCGGTGCAGTCATATTCTCGTACTGGCTCAACAGCGTATAATCCGTATTCGGCAGATCGCTGCCAACCTTCCCCTTAAAGGTTTCGGTATGCGATAAATTGCTTCCGTTGTTATAATCCAGTTTTAATGTTGTCGTACGATATACAGCCCATTGAGCATAAAGTGTCGTGTTAGCGCTGATCTTGAATGAATCACCCGGATAATATGTTGTTCCCGTCCCATCAGCCTTCGTATTCCAGGAAACAAATTCTCGGGTAATGCCATTTTCATCAGTAGGACCTGTCCAGCCGGCAGGTTCGGCCTGTATCTTTATCCCAGTGTTGGGATCATACGTACTTGCATCAGTTACATCAGCACCATTCC
>DCDB01000247.1:0-3855 GCA_002316215.1 Lachnospiraceae bacterium UBA1066
AAAAAATTTATATAAAAGGGGTTGTTTAAGACTGCGGAAAGGCCTGCCGGCACGGCATGCGCCTTACGCAGTTTAGCTTGCGTTTATGGACAACGTGCTTTGTCGGCACAGAAGGAGCAAGGGGTGCGTCTCAAGCTGCCCGCCAGGGTGAAATATATTATCGAAATTTTAAGACGGAATGGCTTTGAGGCTTATGCCGTCGGCGGCTGCGTACGCGATTCTGTTCTTGCAAGGAAGCCTGAGGACTGGGATATTACGACTTCGGCCCGGCCGGAGAATGTCAAGCAGGTATTCCGTAAGACCGTGGATACCGGTATCGAACACGGCACTGTGACGGTGCTTCTGGAAGAGGACTCTTTTGAGGTTACGACTTACAGGATCGACGGAGATTACCTGGACGGACGCCATCCGTCGACGGTAACCTTTACGCCGAACCTGAAGGATGACCTGCTGCGCCGTGACTTTACGATTAATGCGATGGCCTATAATGATGAAGACGGGCTCATCGATCTTTACGGAGGAATGGCGGATCTGCAGAACCATGTCATCCGCTGCGTCGGGAATCCGGACGAGCGGTTTGATGAAGACGCGCTGCGGATCCTGCGCGCCGTACGCTTTTCGGCGCAGCTGAATTTCAGAATTGAAAATAAAACCTATCAGGCTATCCGCGGGCATGTCATGAATCTTAAGAGGATAAGCCCCGAGCGTATACAGACGGAGATCGTGAAGCTTCTTATTTCGCCGCATCCGGAAAAATGGATGGAACTTTACCGGCTGGGCATCACGAATGTTATTATGCCGGAGTTTGACCGCTGTATGAATACGCCGCAGAATACGCCGCATCATCTTTATAATGTCGGGGAGCATACGGTGCGTACGCTTCCTGCCATTCCGGCTGATAAGGTGCTCAGGCTTACCATGCTTATGCATGATTTCGGAAAACCGGAGATCCGCTATACCGACAGCATGGGACGGGATCATTTTAACGGGCATGCGCCAAAAAGCGCGGATATTGCAAGAAATGTGCTTCTCAGGCTGCGTTTCGACAACGAAACCATCCGTAAGGTAACGAAACTCATTTTCTATCATGATTACCGTCCGGAACCGGAACCTGCGGAGGTGAGGAAGGCTGTCTATAATATCGGGGCGGATCTTTTTCCTGATTATCTTGCGGTCCAGTGGGCGGATAATTGTGCCAAAAGCACTTTTAAGCAGGAAATGAAGTTCGAACGCATCCGGAAGGTGAACGAGGTTTATCTGGAAATCCTGGGCCGGGGGGAATGCCTGAGCCTTAAGCAGCTTAAGATTAACGGCAATGATCTTGTTAAAGAAGGCATCAGAGGCAAAGAGGTCGGGGACATCCTTGAGTCGGCTCTTGCCATGGTTCTTAAAGATCAGAGCATGAACGACAGGGAACTGCTTCTTCAGTATGCCCGCTATCAGCACGAAAAGACGGCATCTGCCCTTCGGAGGGATCCTCTTTCGGCTCCGGATTAAGCGTAAGCTAAGGCTGTGCTTAAAGCCGAAGGGAATCTGCGGGTCACCGGAGTGAGAATCTTATGGCTTTAATTCTTGACCGTGCAACTTGCACGGGGCTATAATAAATATAAATTATTCCATTCAGGAGGTGTGCGTGATGGGCTACAAAGAGGTTTATGAGTCATGGTTATCGGATCCGTATTTTGACGAGCAGACAAAAGAAGAACTTCGCAGTATTGCTGACGATGATAATGAAATAAAAGAACGCTTTTATATGGATCTTCAGTTCGGGACAGCCGGACTGCGCGGCATCATCGGCGCCGGTACGAACCGCATGAATATTTATGTTGTGCGGAAGACGACACAGGGCCTTGCCAATTATATCATTAAGCAGAACGGTCAGGACAAGGGTGTTGCGATTGCTTATGATTCACGGCATATGTCACCGGAATTCGCAAAAGAAGCAGCCCTTACGCTGGCGGCCAACGGAATCAAGGCTTATTATTTTGAATCTCTCCGTCCTACTCCGGAACTTTCTTATGCCGTACGTCATCTCGGCTGCATTGCCGGCATCAATGTCACGGCCAGCCACAATCCGCCGGAATACAATGGCTATAAGGTCTATTGGGAAGACGGCGCCCAGATCACGCCGCCGCACGACAGCGGTATCATGGATGAAGTGAAAGCTGTTACGGAATGGGCAAATGTAAAGACGATGGATGAGCAGGATGCTGCCGCCAAAGGACTTTACAAGGTCATCGGCGCTGCCGAAGTCGACGACGATTATATTGCCGAAATCAAGAAGTACGTTCTTCATAAAGAAGCCATTGATGCGGAAGGTAAAAACCTCAGGATCGTATACACGCCTCTTCACGGCACCGGAAATGTGCCGGCCAGAAGGGTACTGAAGGAACTTGGCTTTACGAACGTTTTCGTCGTTCCGGAGCAGGAGAAGCCGGACGGGGATTTCCCGACGGTCTCTTATCCGAACCCCGAGACGGACGAAGCCTTTGCACTCGGCCTTAAATATGCCAAAGAGCAGGATGCCGACCTTGTTCTTGCAACAGATCCGGATGCTGACCGTCTCGGCTGCCGCGTCAAGGATAAGGACGGCGTTTACCATACGCTGACGGGCAACATGTCCGGAAGCCTTCTCGCCGATTATGAAATCGGGCAGAGAAAGGCAGTGAACGGGAGCCTTCCTGCAGACGGCGAACTGGTCAAGACAATCGTAACAACGAATCTTGCCGATGCCATTGCAAAATATTACAACGTTGAGCTGATTGAGACGCTGACAGGCTTTAAGTTTATCGGCCAGGTTATCCTGAAGAATGAAGAGAGCGGAAAGGGCCATTATCTGTTCGGCTTTGAAGAGAGCTATGGCTGCCTGCCCGGAACCTATGCCCGCGACAAGGATGCTATCGTAGCGGTTATGGCGCTGTGCGAAGCGGCTGCTTTCTATAAGACTCAGGGCAAGACGCTCTGGGACGTGATGCTCGACATGTATCAGAAATACGGCTACTATAAAGACTCTGTCAAATCGATTACGATGTCCGGCATTACCGGCCTTGCAAAAATCCAGACGGTTATGGATAATTTCAGGAAAAACGCACCGTCGGAAATCGGCGGGAATAAGGTATTAAGCACGCGCGACTACGTCAGGGACGAGGTCGTCGATCTTTCGACAGGTGCTGTTTCACCGACGGGCCTTCCGAAGTCCAATGTCCTTTATTACGATCTGGAGGACGGCGCATGGGTCTGCATCCGTCCGTCCGGCACAGAGCCGAAGATCAAGTTCTACTACGGGGTCAAAGGCAGTTCTCTTGCCGATGCGGACGAAAAAGCAAAGGTGATGGACGGATCTT
This sequence comes from Lachnospiraceae bacterium UBA1066, assembly GCA_002316215.1. Lineage (GTDB taxonomy): Bacteria > Bacillota > Clostridia > Lachnospirales > Lachnospiraceae > Chordicoccus. The sequence continues at coordinate 3,345 of DCDB01000247.1, forward strand.
TAGGAGAGCTGGTCAAGGCTAACGGCGGAGACTGAAGCGGGAAAATGAAATAGTACAGGCGGCCTTAAAAGGCCGCCTGCTGTATTCTGCGGAACGGAGAGAACATGGGAAAGGAACATTATACATTTGAGGATTTCTGCGAAATTATAAAGATCCTGAGGGATCCTGTAAACGGCTGTCCGTGGGACCGCGTCCAGACGCACGACTCCCTGAAAAAAGATTTTCAAAGCGAAGTCGATGAGGTTTTCGCCGGAATTGACATTTATGAAAAGACCGGCGACGCGGAGAATCTGTGCGAGGAGCTGGGCGACGTTCTGATGCATGTCGTGCTTCAGGCCAGGATCGCCGAGCAGGAAGGCCTTTTTACAATGGATGATGTTATCCAGGGAATCAGCAGGAAGATGATCCGCCGTCATCCGCATATTTTTGCGGACGGTAAGGAAAAGACAGTAGATGAGGTTCTCATGACCTGGGAAGAAATCAAGGCACAGGAAAAAGCGGACAAAGAAAA
>DCDB01000247.1:4037-10138 GCA_002316215.1 Lachnospiraceae bacterium UBA1066
AAGCGGACAAAGAAAAAGCGGATAAAGAAAAAGCGGATAAAGAAAAAGCGGATAGAGAAAAGGAATAAAAAACGGCCCGGAACACTCAAAAACTCAGCCGGAAGGCTGTACCGGCGGTGAAATTCTTGACATTATATAGTAAACGCGATATAAATAGTTATGAGTAACGTTAGCCTCATAAATTTGAAATATTCAAGGAGGGTTTACTAAATGAATAAAACAGAATTAGCAGCAGCGATCTCCCAGGAGACTGGTCTTTCAAAAAAAGATGCAGAAGCAGCTGTCAAGGCTTTTGTAGATGTTGTTACAAAAGAACTCGTAAAGGATGGCAAAGTCCAGCTGGTAGGATTCGGAACGTTCGAAGTTTCCAAGAGGGCAGCCCGCGAAGGAAGAAATCCGCAGACGGGTACTTCGATGGAGATTAAGGCCTCCAAAGCTCCGAAGTTTAAGGCCGGAAAAGCACTTAAAGATGCTATTAACGGCTAAAAGTAATTCAGAGAAGATAAAGTGGAACGGGGGCTCGGCCGAGTCCCTTTTTTTATGCCTGCGGAGGAAATTGAATGCGGTTAGATAAATATCTTAAGGTTTCGCGTCTGATAAAAAGACGCACGATTGCCAATGAGGCCTGCGACGCCGGGCGCGTGACAGTGAACGGAAAGACTGCAAAAGCTTCCGCCGACGTTGCGAAGGGAGATGTCATCGAAATCAGGTTCGGTGAAAAGCGCGTAAAGGTGGAAGTGACCGATGTGCTTGAAACGACAAAGAAGGAAAATGCCGCGGAGATGTACAAGTATCTCTGAAAAAGCGAAAAGCGGATACCGGATTGGGGGGTTGATATTGCCTTGACCCTGATGTAAAATAAACGCGTGACTTGGGGGAGCCTTGTCATGAACGGCGCGGCCCGGAATGGATTCAAGAGCGTTTTCGGGAAGAAAGACCTTGAAACGGGGTAAAACATGGGGAGAAACAGCAGGACAGGAAAGACCCGCCGGAAAGCGGAGCTTAAAAATACAGAAGAACCGAGGAAGAGAAATACTGCACACAGCCGCAGGGCGGCCGCACGCAGCAACAGGACGGCGATGCTGCTCATTACATTTATCGTCTGCATAATTTTTACGGTTCTTCTCATCGAAGGCGTTAGCCTGAAGCAGAAGATCCTGGCAAATGAAGAAAAGAATGAACAGCTGACGGATGCTATCGCGGATGAGAGTGCAAGGACGGACAGCATTAAGGCTCTTGAAGAATACATGCAGACGGATGATTATATCAAACAGGCCGCAAAAGATAAGCTCGGGCTTATTGAAGACGGAGAGATTGTATTCAAAAAAGCGGAATAAGCCCTGAAAATGCAATGACTTTTATGGTGATCTGCCATGACCGGGAGAAGCTGGAAATGCTCTTTCCGCTCATGGCTTTTTTGTTTTTTGATGAGGCGGACGGATGATCGAGAAAGTAAGAAAATTCATGGAAGAGTATGCCATGCTGACGCCCGGGGATACGCTTATTGCCGGTATTTCCGGCGGAGCTGACTCTGTGTGTCTTTTCCATATCCTGTATGCCCTGAGCGGGAAAATGCATTTTTCATTTTCAGCAGTCCATGTCAATCACGGCATCCGCGGCGAAGAGGCGGAAAGGGACGCGGGATTCGTGCGGCGGCTCTGTGCGCAGTATGGGGTTCCGTTCAGCCTTTATTCTTATGACGTGCCGAAGATGTCAGAAGAACAGGGACTTTCGGAAGAAGAAGCCGGCCGGATTGTACGGCGCAGGGCATTTGAAGCGGAGACGGAAAAGAGGGGAGCCGGAAAGATCGTCCTGGCGCACCATAAGGACGATATGGCGGAGACGCTGCTTCTTAATCTCTGCCGCGGCTCGGGAATGGAAGGCCTCGCGGGCATCCGGCCTGTGCGCGACAATGTTCTGCGTCCGCTGCTCTGCCTTTCAAAAGAAGAAATCCTCGGATGGCTGAAGGAACGGAAACTTCCGTACTGTACGGATTCGACAAATCTTTCGTACGATTATGCAAGGAACAGGGTCCGCCTGGATATTCTTCCGGTACTTACGCAGGAGATTAATAAAAGGACGCCGGAACATATGGCGCAAGCCTCGCTTGCGGCGGGGGAAGCCGTTGATTTCCTGCGTGCGGAAGCCGCAAAGAGGAAGGCACAGTACGTTCGGGAAGTCCCCTGCAGGGAAGATGAAGACGCATATGGGCGGAACGGAACTTTACGCGGGGCGGAAGACCCTTCTGTACACCCGGGACATACTTCTTTCGTGAGCACCGGTCCTTCTTCCAAAAACGAACGATGCTTCTCTGCGGGCACCGGGCTTTTTGAAAATGAACCCCGGATTATGCAGGAGATGGCGATCCGCCTGGTCCTTGAGGAGCTGACGCCGCAGCTTAAGGACATTTCAAGGAAACACATCGAAGGAATCCTGATGCTTTGGGGCAAAGAAGCCTATAAAGAGATCCATCTGCCCTACGGAATCACCGCCCGGCGTGCACAGGACGGGATTCTCATTTATTCCGGCCGCGTTTCGAAATGCCGGTACGGAGACGGTGCAGCGGGCGCTTTTACGGCCGGCGTTCCGGCTGCCGGCAAGGCTGCTCCGGCAGAGGATACAGAGGAAAACCTTTCTGCCGGCACCGCGCTTCTTCCGGTGCCGGGCCGGCTTTCTTTCGGGCCATGGCGGATCGAGGCTTCCTGCGCCGACAGGCAAAACGAAACGATTCCAGAAAATAAGTATACGAAATGGTTTGATTATGATAAAATAAAAGACAAATTAACGGTCAGGTACCGTCGGCGCGGGGATTTTATCGTGATCCATCCGGACGGACGGAAAAAAAGCCTTTCAGATTACCTGACGGACATAAAGATGCCGAGAAATAAGCGGGACAGGACGGTCTTACTTGCCAGGGGCAGTGAAGTATTGTGGCTCCCGGGCCTGCGCAGCGGTGAATCATGCCGTGTGGAGGAAAAGACGCGGCGTGTCCTGGAAATACACTTTTCTGCGGAAAAAAGAATATAAGACCGTGACAGGATCAAAGGAGGCTGTATGGGCGATGTCATCAGAGTCATGATATCGGAAGAGGAGATTGAAAAACGCGTTAAGGAACTCGGGGAAATCATCAGCCGTGATTACGCCGGAAAAACCCTTCACATGATCTGCGTCCTTAAGGGCGGCGTTTATTTTATGACGGATCTTTCAAAAAGGATTTCGGAAGATGTTCCGGTTACGCTTGATTTTATGTCGGTATCAAGCTACGGCGACGATACGAAATCTTCCGGCGTCGTTCGGATCGTGAAGGATCTGGATCAGCCGCTGGAAGGAAAAGACGTTCTTTTGGTAGAGGATATTATTGATTCAGGCCGGACGCTTTATTATCTGATGGACATTATGCGCGGACGTCATCCGAAGTCGCTTAAGCTGTGCACGCTGCTTAATAAGCCGGACCGCAGGGAAAGAGATGTTAAAGTCGATTATACCGGCTTCATGATTGAAAATAATTTTGTCGTCGGCTGCGGGATGGATTATAAACAAAAATACAGGAACCTGCCCTATGTCGGGGCGGTCGAACGGATAGAGGAATAAAAGTGACTGCAAAACCTTCTAAAAGCATTTTTATTTACGTGATACTTGTTGTGCTGATGGTCATGGCCTATTACTATATAACCGGCCATACAGATCAGAGCGCCGCCTATACTTATCCGGAGTTTACACAGGCGCTTCAGAATCAGGAAGTTACGGCGGTCAATATCCGGCAGAATTCCCAGGTCCCGACTGGGCAGATCGTCATAACACTGTCGGACGGGACGGTAAAACGTCTTAATGTTACGGACGTTAAGGATATCCAGAAGCTGCTTAAGGATTATGAAAGTGTGACGGTAACTGTAAGCGATGTGCCGCAGGAGAGCGTTTTCCTTACTTCTGTATTGCCGACGGTTTTTCTGGCGATTCTGATTATTTTCCTGTTTGTCATGATGAGCAGGCAGGCCGGCGGCGGAGCAAACGCGCAGATGATGAATTTCGGAAAAAGCCGTGCCCGCATGTCTACCGGAAAGGATCAGACGGTAACCTTCAGGGATGTTGCAGGACTTGAGGAAGAAAAGCAGGATCTTGAGGAAATTGTTGATTTCCTGAAGGAGCCTGCGAAGTATACGGGTGTCGGTGCCAGGATTCCTAAGGGCGTCCTTTTAGTGGGACCTCCCGGCACAGGAAAAACGCTGATTGCCAAGGCCGTTGCCGGAGAAGCTGGCGTTCCGTTCTTTTCCATTTCCGGTTCGGATTTTGTGGAAATGTTTGTCGGCGTCGGCGCCTCGAGGGTGCGCGATCTTTTTGAGGATGCGAAGAAGAATCATCCCTGCATTGTTTTTATCGATGAAATCGATGCGGTTGCCCGCCGGCGCGGAGCCGGCCTCGGAGGCGGTCACGACGAGCGCGAGCAGACGCTGAACCAGCTGCTTGTCGAGATGGACGGTTTCGGCGTAAATGAAGGGATTATCGTTATCGCCGCAACGAACCGCGTGGATATCCTTGATCCCGCCATTTTAAGGCCGGGACGTTTTGACCGCAAGGTCGCTGTCGGGATGCCGGATGTCCGGGGCCGTGAGGAAATCCTTGCTGTCCATGCAAAGAACAAGCCGCTCGGCGATGACGTGGATTTAAAGCAGATTGCACAGACGACGGCCGGATTTTCGGGAGCGGATCTTGAGAATCTGCTGAACGAGGCGGCCATTTATGCAGCCAAGGCAGGGCGGTCTTTCATTGTGCAGGAGGATATTAAGTCCGCCTTCATCAAGGTGGGGATCGGCGCCGAAAAGCGCAGCAAGGTGATTTCGGATAAAGATAAAAGGATTACCGCTTATCACGAGGCCGGACATGCCATCCTTTTCCATGTCCTGCCGGATGTCGGCCCTGTTTACTCGGTCTCCATCATCCCGACGGGGATGGGAGCTGCCGGCTATACGATGCCGCTTCCTGAAAGAGACGAACTGTTCAATACGAGAGGGAAAATGCTTCAGGATATTACTGTCGGACTGGGCGGACGCGTGGCGGAGGAGCTTGTATTCGATGATATAACGACCGGCGCGTCTCAGGACATAAAGACGGCTACGGCAACTGCGAAGGCGATGGTTACGAAGTACGGAATGTCTTCCCGGATCGGGCTGGTTTCTTACGATGACGATGCAGGAGAAGTATTCATCGGGCGCGATTTTGAAAAGACGCGCAGCTACAGCGAGCATGTCGCCACGGAAATTGACGGCGAGGTGAAGGCAATTATTGACGGGTGCTATGCTTCCGCGAAAAAGATTATTGTCGAACACCGGGATGTGCTCGATGCCTGCGCAGCCCTTCTGCTTGAAAAAGAAAAAATCGGCAGGACGGAATTTGAGGCACTATTTAAGCAAAAGGAGTTTTTACCTGATGGAAAATGAAGGACCCGAAGATAGTCGGGGATCAGATTTTGATAATGCGCCTCCGATCTTCACGCCAAGGGCCGTTTTCAGTGATGAAAGCGCCGGCTACAGGGAACCGGTCGAACCGGCTGCCGGAGAAAGCGTGGCGATACGTCTCAGAACACTGAAAAACAATGTGGACGCAGCTTTTTTCTTAAGCGGGACGGCACGTCTTGAAATGAGGAAGATAAAACAGAATAAAGGCTTTGATTACTATGAAGTCAGCATGATGCTGGGGGATGCGCCTGTATTCTATTATTTTGAACTTCGGGTCAATACGGAGGTTTATTATTATAATAAAGTGGGTATAACCCGGGATCGTTCGGAGAGAAATTTTTTCCGGATTGTGCCGGGGTTTTCTACTCCATCCTGGGCGAAGGGAGCCGTGATCTATCAGATTTACACAGACCGTTTCCGGAACGGCGATAAAAGCAACGACGTTCTGACAAGGGAGTATGCCTATCTGGGGGAAAGCGTCAGGTATATTGCAGATTGGAAAAGAAATCCTGAAACTGTGGATGTGCGGAATTTCTACGGCGGCGATCTGGCGGGTGTGATTGAGAAACTGGACTACCTTCAGGAACTCGGCGTGGAGGTTATTTATTTTAACCCTATATTTGTTTCGCCGTCGAATCACAAATATGA
>DCDB01000075.1 GCA_002316215.1 Lachnospiraceae bacterium UBA1066
GCTGGATGCTTTCATTTCCAGGCTGATCGACTACCGGCTGGCTATCCGAAATGAAAATGCAGACAGCATCCTTAAGATTTTCACGAATTGTAAGGAATTCCGCGACAGCTTTGACGTCAGCGCCTCGGGTCAGCTGAAATCAGAATACCGGATTTATCTTGACTTAATCGATGAAGCCGGAAGCATTGCACGTATCGCAGGCATTCTTGCCGAAACCGGCATTTCCATAAAAAATATCGGCATCGTCCACAACCGCGAATTCGAGCAGGGCGTCCTGCGCATCGTTTTCTACGACGATGATGCAAGCCAGAAGGCTGCCGCATTGCTGGAAGGCAGGGGTTACAGGGTGTACGCCTAAGGCAATGCGCTCTTGGCAAAGTGCGGCTTCCTAAGGATATATCTTTGACAGAATTATATAGCGGCAATATGACGGCAGTGTGCCTGCGTGTCCTGTTTATATTTTAAAAAAACGAGGTATCTGAATTGAAAATATCAAAAGTTTCTTCTCTCCGGGGCGAGCTTAGGATCCCGGGTGATAAATCCATATCCCACCGCTCCGTTATGCTTGGAGCGATCGCAGAAGGCGACACGGCCGTCAGCGGCTTCCTTAAAAGCGCCGACTGTCTTGCCACAATTGATTGTTTCCGGAAACTGGGAATAAGCATCGAAGAAATAACGGACGGTTCACTCTACATGAACGGTGCCTGCGGAAACGGACCGCTGATCGTCATCCACGGGAAGGGCCTGCGCGGCCTTAAGGCGCCAAAAGAAAGCCTGAACGCCATGAACAGCGGGACAACTGTCCGCCTTCTCTCCGGCATCCTGGCCGGCCAGAACTTCACGTCACGCATAGAAGGGGACCGCTCCCTTTCAAAAAGGCCGATGAAAAGAATCATCCGTCCGCTGGAGGTCATGGGCTGCAACATTGCATCCGAAGATAAAAATAATTGCCTGCCGCTCATCATAAGAGGCGGCAGCCTTAAGGGGATACGCTATAAAAGTCCGGTAGCCTCCGCACAGGTGAAATCCTGTATTCTTCTGGCAGGACTTTATGCGGATGCCCCTACCTTCTTTACGGAGCCCTCTCTTTCAAGAAATCATACCGAACTGATGCTCTCGACTTTCGGAGGCAACCTCAAGACCCGGAAAAAAGAAAAAGAGCCTGAACATTTTTCCGTTATCCCGAAGCCTCCGAAACAAGCAGGCGCAAGCGATGACAGTAATGAATATACAACAATTATCTATCCCGGAACCATATTAAGAGGCCAAAGGATCACGGTTCCCGGAGACATCTCCTCTGCAGCTTATTTTATAGCCGCCGGTCTTATCACGCCGAATTCCGAAATAACATTAAGAAATGTCGGCATCAATGAGACGCGCGACGGCATCCTGCGCGTGGCCAGGAGTATGGGAGCCAATATTCACCCGTTCAATGTCCGTATGGAAGGACGCGAACCGGTAGCCGACCTCATTATAAGATCTTCGCATCTGACCGGAACACAGATCGGCGGGGCGCTGATCCCGACACTGATCGACGAACTGCCGGTTATAGCCGTCATGGCAGCCTGTGCAGAAGGAAAGACGGAGATCCGGGATGCATCGGAGCTGAGAGTCAAAGAATCCGACCGCCTCGCGTCAATAATAACCTGCCTTACTCTTTTAGGCATCCGTGTCGAAGAAACACAAAGCGGCATGATCATCGAAGGAAGAGGGAAAAAAGCAGGCAGTGCTGCGGATGCTTCCGGAAGAAATGCTGTTTTCCACGGCAGCGTCATCGACCCGCAGGGCGATCACAGGATTGCAATGGCTTTCTCGATTGCCGGCCTCGTATCCGATACACCCGTCGTCATAAAAGACACGGACTGTGTCCGGATCTCCTACCCCGATTTCTATAAAGACCTAAAAAGCCTGGAAGGCTAAATGGGAACTGTCCCCACGTAAAAAAAAGATTGGCAGGAGCATGCATTTCTGCTCCCGCCAATCTTTTTTTATCTGTTCAGGCATTTCTGGCCATGTTTCAAATGTGCGAAAAGCTTTTAAATAATAATCATCGCATCCCCGAAGCTGAAGAAACGGTACTTTTCTTTTACAGCCTCCTCATACGCCGCCAGGATATGCTCCTTTCCGGCAAAAGCCGACACCAGCATAACCAGTGTGGATTCCGGAAGATGGAAGTTCGTGATGAGGCCGTCCATAAGCCTGAAACGGTAGCCGGGATAAATAAAGATATCCGTCCAGCCGCTTTTCGCCTGAAGATGACCGTCCGCATCCGCCGCCGATTCCAGTGTCCTGCAGGAAGTCGTCCCGACGCAGATGACGCGACGCCCCGCTTTCTTCGTTTCATTTATGATATCTGCCGTTTCCTGCGGCACGATATAGTATTCTGAATGCATATGATGGTTCTCGACATCGTCCGTCTTAACCGGCCGGAATGTCCCAAGCCCCACGTGAAGCGTGACATGCGCGATATTCACGCCTTTTGCCCTGATCTCTTCGAGCAGTTCCTTTGTAAAATGCAGCCCCGCCGTAGGCGCTGCCGCGGAGCCGTCGTACTTGGCATAAACGGTATTGTACCGCGTCTTATCTTCAAGTTTGTGGTGGATATAAGGCGGCAGAGGCATCTCTCCCAGCCGGTCCAGAACCTCTTCGAAAATTCCGTCAAAGGTAAAGCGGATCAGGCGGTTTCCTTCGTCGAGGACATCCATCACCTCACCTGTAAGAGGGCAGCTTTCGCTGCCGTCGCTGCTGCCGAAAAAGATCCTCGTTCCTACCCTGCACTTTTTTCCGGGCTTCACCAGAGTCTCCCAGGCGTTATCCGATTTGCGTACCAGAAGCAGGACCTCAATCTTAGCCTGCGTCCCCTCTTTCACACCGTAAAGCCTCGCCGGAATCACCTTCGTATCGTTAATCACCAGCGTATCGCCCGCCTTAAGATACGAGCCCACATTCTTAAATATGTCGTGTGTCACCTCGCCCGTCTCTTTGTCAAGGTGCATAAGCCGCGAGGCCGAACGGTCCTCAAGCGGATCCTGCGCAATCAATTCCTTCGGTAAATCATAATAAAAATCAGATGTCTTCATTTTCCTCTTCCTAAAGCGGCGTCAGGCACTGAATGTCCCGTTTCGCTGCGGTTTACGCCTTTTTATCAATAGCATAATAATCCGTCACATTCTCTGAATAATAAACAACATCTTTCTCAACGTGTACGGCTTTTCCATTCTCTACCGTCACGATGCAGAAGGAGCAGTTCGGAGGAACCTTGCCGTGCCAGAAATCCCGATCCTGCCAGACGCTGTGCATCAGCGCCCTCCCCGAGCCGCCGTGCATGGAAACGAGAATTCTCTTGCCCTGTAACTCCGGTTTATGGATGATTTCATCATAAAAACTATGCGTTCTGTCAATAAGCTCCTGCATCGACTCACCGTGCGGAGGCGCCGTATAGTTATCAAGATTAAACTTCAGGGAATCAATCGCCTCCTTAGATGCCTTCGGATTACCGGGATCGCAATTCATCCCTTCCCAGTCCCCAAAAGAAAACTCCGCAAGCCGTTCATCCTTAATAATCGGCAGTTTCCGGTCTCCAAGCACATAAACAGCCGTGTCGTAAGCTCTTTTCAGAGGGCTCGAATAAGCTGCGTCAAAATGCAGATCCTTCAGCTTCTCACCCGTCTCCTTCGCCAGCCGTATTCCTTCCCCGTCCAGTTCCGTATCCGTCCGTCCCTGCAGCCTGTGCGTCCTGTTCCACTCCGTCGTCCCGTGCCGTAAAATATATAACTCCATCTAAATCCCTTCTCCAGACATAGTTAACAGTTTCCGTTGTAACCGCCGTACTTTTACTTGCGAAGCTCGATTTTAAGCCCTTCAAGTCCGTTCAGAATCTTCTTCATTGCCGCCGTGATTTCCGCCTCTTCCATTGTCTTATCCGGATGGCGGAACACCAGGCTGTAGGCCATCGACTTAAAGCCCGGCAAAATCGGCGCTCCTTCATAAATATCAAACAGGCTGTAGCTTTCCAGGATCTTCCCGCCGCGCTGGACCAGGACCTTCTCGATCATGGCCGCCGTCACGCTCTTAGGAACGATCATGCTGATATCGCGCGTTACCGCCGGATACTTGGCAATCCCCGTAAACTTACGGTCAAAGGAAGCATATTCAAGAACCGTCGGCATATCGATAACGGCGACATAAGTTCTCTCCCCGATTTCAAAACGGCCGCGCACTTCCGGATGTACCTCTCCGATCTCGCCGATATTCTTTCCGTCGTAAAAAATCTGAGCCTGACGACCCGGATGCAGATAGCATTTCAGAGTATCCGTCCGGTACTCCGGCTTCATATTCATCCCGAGTTTAAGAAAAAGCATCTCGATGACACCCTTCATATCGAAGAAATCTCCGTCACCGTACATTCCGAGCGTAAGCTTCATACGCTCATCCGGCAGTTCCGTAAGCGGCAGCGCCTTCGGAAGATAGACATTTCCCGTTTCATAGAGCCGCACGGACTTATTCCGGCGGTTGAAATTCGTCGAAAGAGACGTCAGTATACCGCCTAAAGAAGTCGTCCGCATAATGGAGAAGTCTTCTCCCAGCGGATTCATGATCTCAATTGCCTTCCGCTCCGGCGCATCCGGCGGAAGCGTCAGACGGTCAAAAACTTTCTTTGATTCAAAGGAATAGCAGTAGCCCTGGGAGAATCCGCAATCTTCCGCGACGTCCCGCGCTGCCGCCAGTACGCGCATATTAAACTGCAGTTTCCCAGCCGTTGCCGCGCCAGAAGGAAGCGTCGACGGAATTCTTTCGTAGCCGTAAAAGCGCGCCACTTCTTCCGCAAGATCCGCCGTCCTTTTAAGATCCTGGCGGAAAGTCGGGGCAATAACGACACGGCGCTCCGCATCATAATCCAGATCTTCTTTCCGGAAATAAGCCAGCATTTCCTCCTCCGGCACCTGCGTCCCGAGAAGCGCATTGATTTTATCCGGTTCAAACGGAATCTCAACCGGCTTTCTTACATTATCGTAAACATCGACGCAGCCTCCGACAACTTCTCCTGCACCGAACTCTTCCATAAGCTCACAGGCTCGGTTAATCGCTTCGCGGGCCGTGTTCGGATCAAGTCCTTTGTCGAACTTCTGGGAAGAATCCGTCTGGAGACCGATCCTCTTCGAAGAAAGGCGGATATTTGTGCCGTCAAAGCAGGCTGCCTCAAAGAGGACATTTTTCACATCATCCGTAATCATGGAATTCTCGCCGCCCATAATGCCGGCGATACCGATTGCCTTATCGGCGTCGCAGATCATCAGCACCTGGCTGTCCAGCGTTCTTTCCTGCCCGTCCAGCGTCGTGAATTTCTCGCCGTCCGCCGCACGGCGAACGATGATTTTATGTCCGGACACCGTATCGTAATCGAAAGAATGCATCGGCTGCCCGTATTCTTCCATGACATAATTTGTAATATCGACGATATTGTTGATCGGCCGGATGCCGTTTGAAGCAAGGCATCTCTGCATCCACTTCGGCGACGGCGCAATACGGACATTTTTCACGACACGCGCACAGTAGCGCGGGCAGAGATCTTTGTCCTTTACCTCTACCGAAATGTAATCGGAAGCCTGCTCGTCATTTCCCGTCTCTTTGACATCCGGTGCATGAAATTCCTTATGAAATGTCGCCGCAGCCTCGCGTGCGATCCCAATGACGCTGTAGCAGTCCACACGGTTGGACGTGATTTCGTATTCAACAACCGCATCGTGAAGGCCCAGCTCTTCCACGGCGTCCGCGCCGACCGGCGTATCCTCCGGGAAAATGTAAATCCCGCCTTCGGGCGCTTCGGGATAGAATTCCCGCGTGCTTCCAAGCTCTTCAATCGAGCAGATCATGCCGTGGGATTCCACGCCGCGCAGCTTGCCCGCTTTAATTTCGATACCGCCTTCGGACATTCCGCCGCTGTGTGTTCCGGCGACGCGTCCGCCTTCCAGCACGACCGGAACCTTGAGTCCTGCCGCGGCATTCGGAGCGCCGCAGACAATCTGAAGCGGTGCGCCTTCTCCGACGTCAACCGTGCAGACGTGCAGATGATCGGAATCCGGATGGGGCCCGCAGGTCAGGATTTTTCCGACGACAATCTTATCCAGATCCTTATCCAGTTCCTCGCAGGTCTCGACCTTCGTTCCCGAAAGCGTCATAGCATCGCAATACGTTTTCGGATCGACATTTAAGTCAGGTACATATTTTCTAATCCAGGACATTGATGTATTCATTTTCTCACCCCTTAGAATTGTTTTAAGAATCGGATGTCGTTATCGTAAAGAAGGCGCATGTCGTCGATTTCGTACTTAAGAAGCGCTATGCGCTCGAGCCCGACGCCGAAAGCAAAGCCCGTATATACCGAAGGATCGATGCCGCACATTTCAAGAACATGCGGATGGACCATGCCGCAGCCTAAAATCTCGATCCAGCCTTCTCCCTTGCAGAAACGGCAGCCCTTGCCGCCGCATTTGAAGCAGCTGACGTCCACCTCCGCCGACGGTTCCGTAAACGGAAAATGATGCGGACGGAATTTTGTCTTGGTATCCGGTCCGAAAAGCTCCTTGGCGAAGACATCCAGCGTGCCTTTTAAATCGGCAAAGGTGATACCCTTGTCGATTACCAGGCCTTCGATCTGGTGGAAGGACGGAGAATGCGTGGCATCCACTTCATCCGAACGGAAAACGCGTCCCGGGGAAATCATGCGGATCGGCAGCTTTCCCTGCTCCATGACACGCGCCTGTACGGGAGAAGTCTGCGTGCGCAGAAGAATATCCTTCGTAATGTAGAAGGTATCCTGCTCATCCTTGGCCGGATGGTTCGGCGGGATGTTCAGCTTTGTAAAATTATATTCGTCATATTCCACTTCCGGGCCTTCAATGACCTCGTAGCCCATACCGACGAAGATACGCTCTACTTCTTCAAGCGCAATCGTATTCGGATGACGGTGGCCGATTTCCTGCATCTTAGACGGCAGCGTGACATCAATAGTCTCTGCCTTAAGCTGGACCTTCATTTTCTCAGCGTCGAGACGCGCCTTCGTCTCTTCCATCTTATTCTCGATGGATTCCCGCGCGTCATTGACCCACTTCCCGACCTTCGGACGGTCTTCGGGAGCCACATCCTTCATGGATTTAAGGACAGCAGTAAGAGTGCCCTTCTTTCCCAGGAATGCCACCCGGATATCATTCAGCTTCTCCAGGTGCTCTGCGGAAGTTATTTCCCTGGCCGCCTGTTCCTCGATTTCCCTGACTTTTTGTTCGATGTCGCTCATATCTTCCTCCTTCTTTTCGGGTTTTTCTTTCTCCCGGTTATTCTCAGTATCATCCTGTGCCGCAGATTTTTCATTCTCCCGGTTATCTCAGTATTCCCTGTTTTTCAGGTTTTTTATTCTCCCGGTTTTATCTCTGCTTCATCTGTTTTTTCAGGTTTTT
>DCDB01000107.1 GCA_002316215.1 Lachnospiraceae bacterium UBA1066
CAACTGAAATAAACAACTGAAACAGGCAACGGAAAAGTCAAAATGAAAGAAGCGAAATGAATCAGGAACTGAAAAATATAGAAGATAAAATAAATTATTCCTTCAAGGATAAAGGGCTTCTGAAGCTGGCGGTAACGCATACGTCCTATGCGAACGAGCATAAGAAGGAAAGAATCCGCCATAACGAAAGGCTGGAGTTTCTTGGCGATGCCGTCCTTGAGACAGTCTGTTCCGAGTATCTTTACCGGAGATATCCCGAAAAAGAAGAAGGGGAGCTTTCAAAGCTTCGCGCCAGTCTTGTCTGCGAATCTTCGCTGGCAATCTGTGCCCGCGATCTCGGACTTCCTGAATATCTGCGCCTGGGAAACGGTGAAGAACTGATGGGAGGACGCCAGAAAGAATCTATTATTTCGGATGCGACGGAGTCACTGATCGGTGCTATTTATCTTGACGGAGGCTTTGAAAAAGCCAGAGAATTCGTCCTGACTTTTATTCTGGCTGACCTTAAGACAAAAGATCTTTATGTCGATAATAAAACAAGACTGCAGGAAATCCTGCAGGATAAAGATAAAAAAGTGGAGTATATCGTGACGGAAGAGACCGGCCCTGCGCACGATAAGAATTTTGAGATAACGGCCTTCATCGGAGGCGAAGCTTTCAGCAAGGGAACAGGGCATACAAAGAAAGCCGCTGCCCAGAGCGCGGCGAGAGAAGCGATACGGAAGCTGACGGAATAATATACCCTGCCCGCAGGAAATTCATTTTCATAATAAAATATTTAACAGGGAACGGAAATTTTTTATGTATCTTAAAATGATTGAAATGCAGGGATTTAAATCCTTTGCACATAGGATGACCTTTGAATTCCAGGAGGGCATCACCGGGATTGTGGGGCCGAACGGAAGCGGAAAGTCCAACGTGGCCGATGCTGTCCGCTGGGTCTTAGGCGAACAGAGCGCAAAACAGCTCCGCGGCGGAAATATGCAGGATGTTATTTTCGCAGGAACAGAGCTCCGTAAGCCTCAGAGTTTTGCATCCGTCGCCATTACCTTCGATAACAGTGACCATGCTCTTGATATCGATTATCATGAAGTCACCGTGACGAGGAGACTCTATCGTTCCGGAGAGAGCGAATACCTGATTAATAATGCTCCGGTTCGTCTTAAGGACATTAATGAACTGTTTTATGATACCGGCATTGGAAAAGAAGGCTACTCCATCATCGGTCAGGGACAGATCGACCGGATTATTTCAGGAAGACCTGAAGAGCGCCGTGAACTTTTTGACGAGGCGGCCGGTATCGTCAAATTCAAGAGGAGAAAAGCGGCTGCGCTGAAAAAACTGGACGAGGAGCAGCAGAATCTTCTTCGCGTCAACGACATCTTAAGCGAGCTTGGCGCACAGATTGAGCCACTGAAGAAACAATCGGCGATTGCCAAAATTTATCTGGAAAAAAAGGAAGTCTTAAAGCAGCTGGATATCAATCTTTTTCTTCTGGACGATGAACGCGTTGAAAAACAGCTTGCGGAAATCGCCGAGAAAACGGCTATTACGGATGCCGATATTAAAGAGACAGAAGAAAAGTTCGAGAAGACCAAGGCGGAATACGAGAAGCTGGAAAATGACATAAACGCCATCGACAGCGACATTGCTGCCGTACGGGATAAAGCTGCGAAGAATGAGCTTCTGCGCCAGCAACTGCATGCCCAGATCGATCTTTTAAATGAACAGATCAACACCGTCCGTCAGAACAGTGAACATTTTAAGAGCCGCAGACAGTCCATCGCCTCTGAGATTGAAAAACGCACAGAAGAAAAAAACAGCCACCTAAAAGAACAGGATTTGCTCGATGCCTCCATAAAAAAGGCTGCCGATGAGCAGAAAACGGAAAATGAAAAACTCCGTGCCTGCGAGCAGGAACTTGAAAAGATTAATAGCGATATCAACCGTTCCAAAAGTTCTGTCATAGCCATGCTGAACAGCCGTGCTTCTGTAAAAGGAAAGCTGCAGCGCTATGATGCCATGCTGGAGCAGATTGACATACGCAAATCCGAAATCAGCGGACGTATGCTGCGTTTCCGGGAAGAAGAAAACGATGCCAGCGCTGCCATTTCACAAGCGGATGAAGCGCTTAAAACCGCACAGTCCGCGATTGCCGCGCTGAAAGAAAAAACCGGAAAAGATGAAGAGAAGGTTGCCGCTTATCAAAAGCAGATAGCAGAATCCAACCGGACGCTCGATGCAGGCCAGACGGCTTATCACCGGGAAGCTTCGAAGCTGGAATCCCTGAAGACACTGACGGAGAATTACGACGGCTACGGAAACGGCATAAAAAAGGTAATGGAACAAAAGGGCCGCAATCCCGGGATTCTGGGGGTCGTTGCCGATGTTATAAGTGTCGGAAAAAAGTACGAACTGGCGGTTGAAACGGCCTTAGGCGGCAGTATCCGGAACATTGTAACGGATAATGAAAATACAGCCAAATATCTTATCGAGTATCTTAAGACAAATAAATTCGGACGTGCCACCTTCCTTCCCCTGACAAATATCCGCGGCAGGAAGCGCTACGATCATGAAGAGGCTCTGAGAGAAGAAGGCGTGATCGGTCTTGCCAGCAGCCTGGTTAAAGTAGAAGAACGTTTTTCCGCCCTGAATGAGCATCTCCTCGGACGCACTCTCGTCGTGGACAATATTGACCATGCCATCAGCATCGGCCGCAAATACAGCCACAGCCTTTATATGGTCACGCTTCAGGGAGAATCCTTTTCACCGGGCGGCTCGATTACAGGCGGTGCCTTCCGAAATCAGGAAAATCTGCTCGGCCGCCGGCGTGAAATAGAAGAGCTTACGCAGAATGTAAAGACACTGAAAAATGAGATGGATGAAATGCAGAAGTCCATCGAGGAGATACGTGCAAAGAGGAATGCCCTGAGGGACGAAATCGTCGAAATCAGCGGAAAACTCCAGGATCAGCTTATCCGTCAGAATACAGCCCAGCTTTCTAAAAAACAGGCTGAGGAGCAGATCAGGGGCAACCATATCAACCGTTCCTCACTGGAAAAGGAAAATGCGGAAATCGAAAAGCAGATTTCCCAGATTCGGGGTTTAAAAGCAGGAATCGAGAAAGAACTCAAAGCTTCAGAAGCTGACGAGCAGAAGATTAATGCGGAAGCGGGGGAACTTGAAAAAAAGGCAGAGGAGCTTCAGAAACAGAAGGACCGGCAGAGTTATCTGCTTGAAAGCGTTCATGTAAAATACGCCGGTTTGACCCAGCAGAGCGGCTTCCTTGCTACGAATGTAGAGCGCCTTGACCGGGAAATTGCAGGTCTTAAGGAAGAAGATATTTCCGTCGTACAGGGAATGGACAGCGGAGCCGGAGAAATAAAAGAGAAACTGGACAGCATTTCCAAAGTCGAACTTACGATCAAAGCGGCTGAAGAGGAAGTCAGCCTTAACGACGCTGATGAGAAGAAACTGACGGAGGAGAAAGACAGGCTTTCGGAAAGCCACAAGAGCTTTTTCGCGAAGCGCGACGAGCTGCAGGAACGTCTGAATAAGCTTGATAAAGAAAGTTACCGACTGTCTTCGCAAAAAGACAGGATCAGCGAGGCCATGGAAGGTTCCATTTCCTATCTCTGGGAAGAATACGAGCTGACGCCGAATCAGGCGAAACCGCTCCGTAATCCGGAATATACGGACCGGGCGGCCATTCGAAAAGACATTTCACACCTGAAAGATGAAATCAAGCAGCTCGGGAATGTCAATGTCAATGCAATTGAAGACTATAAGAGCATATTGGAGCGTCATACGTTTCTTTCTGCGCAGCATGAGGATCTTGTACAGTCTGCCGCAACCCTGCAGGGTATTATTGAAGAACTGGACAAGGGAATGCGCAAACAGTTTAATGAAAAGTTCGCGGAAATAAACAGGGAATTCGACAAAGCCTTTAAGGAACTTTTCGGCGGCGGAAAAGGCACCCTGGAGATTGAAAATGACGTTGATATTCTTGAAGCGGGCATTGCCATTATTTCCCAGCCGCCCGGCAAGAAGCTTCAGAACATGATGCAGCTTTCCGGAGGTGAGAAATCGCTGACTGCAATTGCACTTCTTTTTGCCATCCAGAACCTGAAGCCGTCTCCGTTCTGTCTCCTCGATGAAATAGAAGCTGCTCTCGATGACAACAATGTGGCGCGCTTTGCGAATTATCTTCATAAGTTGACAAAGAATACACAATTCATTATTATAACGCATAGACGCGGAACGATGGCAGCTGCAGACCGTCTGTACGGTATCACCATGCAGGAGAAAGGTGTTTCAGCGCTTGTCTCTGTCAGCCTGATTGAAGACAAGCTGCAGGCATAAGCCGAAAAACAACATCTGGCATAAGCCGAAAAGCGAGCGGAAGGCATAAGCCGAAAAGCGAACGGAAGGCATGAGCCGAAGAGTGAACATCAGGCATGAACCGAAAAACGGACGGCTGCGATAAACGATAAACGGGCTGCCGGCATAAAAAAGTTTCCGGAATTAATGAAGCGGGACGGTTCGCGCAGCAGGAGGAGGAATTTTGGGATTCTTTAACAGATTATTCAAAGGCCTTTCCAAGACAAGATCCGGCATGTCCCTGGATGAGGACGGGGTCTTTGAAACACACAAAAAGATTGACAGTGATTTCTATGAAGAGCTTGAAGAAATCCTGGTCACGGGAGATGTCGGAATAAAGACGACGGATAAGGTTCTGGAGGACCTTAAAGCAAAAGTCGCAGTGCAGAAGATCAAAGATCCGCTGGAGTGCCGCAGGCTTCTTATGGACAGCCTGAAAGATCAGCTGCACGTTAACAGCGCTTATTATGAGTTTGAGAATAAAAAGTCTGTGCTTCTGATCATCGGCGTCAATGGCGTCGGGAAAACCACCTCCGTCGGCAAGCTGGCCTGCATTTTCAAAGAGCAGGGGAAAAAAGTCATCATGGCTGCAGCCGATACCTTCCGTGCAGCGGCCTCCGAGCAGCTGGAGGAATGGGCAAGAAGAGCCGGCGTGCAGATTATTACCGGACAGGAAGGCGCGGATCCGGCTTCGGTTGTTTATGACGCTGTTGCGGCGGCAAAGGCCAGAAATGCGGATATGCTCCTGATTGACACGGCCGGCAGGCTCCACAATAAAAAGAATCTGATGCAGGAACTGGGGAAGATTTATAAAATTCTTGAAAAAGAATATTCGCAGGCTTATCTCGAAACACTCATGGTGCTGGACGGGACAACCGGGCAGAATGCCATGGCGCAGGCAAAGGAATTTGCCGAGTGCGCGGATGTGACAGGGATTATCCTTACAAAACTCGACGGAACGGCAAAGGGAGGCATCGCCGTAGCCATTCAGTCGGAACTCGGAATACCGGTGAAATACATCGGCGTGGGGGAGACTTTAGAGGATATGCAGAAATTTAACTCAGATGAATTTGTTGACGCACTTTTCGGCGTAAAACCGAACGGAAAAGAGGACTAAATGCTGACACTTGATAAGTTTGAAGAAGCATCGGAAAAAGTTAAAGAAGTGACACTGGAAACACCGCTGCAGTACAGCGAATATTTCAGTGCCCAGACGGGTAATAAAGTATATCTCAAGCCTGAAAATATGCAGCGCACAGGCGCTTATAAGGTGCGCGGAGCTTATTACAAAATCAGTACGCTGACGCAGGAAGAAAAGGACAAGGGCCTCATTACGGCATCGGCCGGCAACCATGCACAGGGCGTGGCCTACGCAGCTTCCAGGTGCGGTGCGAAATCCGTGGTCGTCATGCCGACGGTCACACCTTTGATTAAGGTCGAACGCACGAAGAAATTCGGGGCGGAGGTCATGCTTTACGGCGACGTTTATGACGAAAGCTGCGGGAAGGCACTTGAGCTGGCGGCTGAAGAAGGCTACACTTTCATCCATCCTTTCAATGACCTGACCGTAGCTACAGGCCAGGGGACAATTGCTATGGAAATTATCAAAGAGCTTCCGACCGTTGACTATATTCTTGCTCCTGTCGGAGGCGGAGGACTCGCCACAGGCGTTTCTGTTCTTGCGAAACTTCTTAATCCGCATATTAAGGTTATCGGCGTGGAACCGGCAGGCGCAGCCTGCCTGACTGCTTCTTTTAAGGCAGGAAAAGTGGTGACGCTGCCTTCGGCATCCACTATTGCAGACGGCACCGCCGTTCTGACGCCCGGAGACCTGCTTTTTCCGTATCTTCAGAAAAATCTTGATGACGTTATTACCGTCGAAGACGATGAACTTATAACGGCTTTCCTTGATATGGTCGAAAACCATAAGATGATTGTTGAGAATTCCGGACTTTTGACTGTAGCTGCTCTGAAACATCTGGATGTAAAAGATAAGAAAATCGTCAGCATTCTTTCGGGCGGGAATATGGATGTGATTACAATGGCTTCTGTCGTTCAGAATGGTCTCATTTTCCGGGACCGTATCTTTACGGTCTCAGTTCTGCTTCCGGACAAGCCGGGCATGCTCGTCAAAGTAGCAACCTCTATCGCTGAGAACCAGGGCAATGTTATCAAACTTGACCACAACCAGTTCTATTCCACGAACCGCAATGAGGCCGTCGAGCTCCGCGTGACTATCGAAGCCTTCGGAACAGATCACAAGCAAAAAATCATGGATGCGCTGGAAAAAGCCGGCTTCCGCCCAAAACTGGTTCATACGAACCTGTAAGACAACAGCAAAAATGTTTTGCTTTATTTTTAAATTGTTCTTTTCTTGCAAAATGAATAAAATGTGTAAAAAAATGTGTGAATTGTACATTAGCTGCGAAAGCCTCATACAATTCACACATTTTTTATCCTTATAGCTTCCCGTTTGCCGCAAGCTTCTTCTCGGCGGTCGTCAGCATGAGCTTGATACGGTTAAGCTGGTTGACCTCCGACGCTCCGGGATCGTAGTCGATCGCGGCGATATTCGCTTCGGGATAGCGGCGCCGGATTTCTTTTATGACGCCTTTTCCGACAATATGGTTCGGGAGGCAGGCAAAGGGCTGGATGCATACGATGTTCGGAACACCCTCTTTGATGAGCTCCAGCATTTCACCTGTCAGGAACCAGCCTTCTCCTGTCTGATTTCCGTTTGAAGCAATCGGAGAAGCCCATTTCGCAAGATCTGCGATCTTAGCCGGCGGATTAAAATGCCGGCTCTTTTTGTACTCATCGGAAGCTGCGCCGCGGGCTTTTTCCAGCAACTTGATGCCGATATTTCCGAAAAAGGCGGAGGATTTCTTGAATCCGAGATTTTCGGACTTAAAGTTCAGGTTGTAAAAACTGTAGTTGAAGAAATCAAGAAGATCCGGTACAACCGCCTCGGCGCCTTCCTTTTCAAGAAGTTCCACCAGATGGTTATTGGCAGCCGGCGAAAACTTGACCAGGATTTCGCCGACGATACCGACGCGGGGCTTTACTTCATCCGTGATCGGCAGATTGTCGAAATCATGAATGATGCTCTTGCAGATCTGTTTGAATTTACGATAGCTCAGGTTGTTACCGCTGACAAAATTCGTGCAGTACCGTTCCCATTTCCGATGCATCCTGTCCGCCGAGCCCTTCACCTTTTCATAAGGACGCATCCGGTACAGGCATTTCATAAGGATGTCGCCGAAAATGACGGCATAGGAACCCCGGATGGCCAGTTTCGGCGTAATCTTGAAGCCGGGCTGCTTTTCAGTTCCCTGAAGATTGAGGGAAAGAATCGGGATATAGGCCATGTCAGCCTTTTTAAGGGCACGCTTGATAAAGGCGATATAGTTGGAGGCCCGGCATCCGCCTCCGGTCTGCGTCATGATGACGGCTGTCTTATGAAGATCATATTTACCGGATTTCAGGGCCTGCATCAGCTGTCCGACAACTAATAACGAAGGATAGCAGGCATCGTTATTGACATATTTTAGACCCATATCGACGGCACTCTTGTCCGGATTCGGGAGGATGACAAAGTTGTAGCCTTCCGCCGTGAAAGCAGCGTTTACGATATTGAAATGTATCGGCGACATATTCGGCGAAAGAATCGTATAATTCTTTTTCATTTCCTCAGTGAATACCGGTCTTTCAAAAGAGGAAGGCTGAACATCACGTTTTATGGCTTTCATCTGGCGGACGCGGATCGCGGCGATAAGAGAACGTACGCGGATACGCGCAGCTCCCAGGTTGTTGACTTCGTCGATTTTGAGGCAGGTGTAAATTTTCCCGCTTTTTGTCAGTATTTCCTGAACCTGGTCGGTCGTAACGGCATCGAGGCCGCAGCCGAAGGAATTGAGCTGGATAATATCCAGATCGTCTGTCGTTTTAATGTAATTTGCCGCAGCATAAAGGCGCGTATGGTACATCCACTGGTCATTGACGCGGAGCGGACGCTCGATCTCTCCCAGGTGAGAGATCGAATCTTCTGTAAGCACGGCCATTCCGTAGGAATTGATAAGCTCAGGGATGCCGTGATTTATTTCGGGATCGATATGGTAAGGACGTCCTGCAAGAACGATGCCGTGTCTTCCGGTATCTTTCAGGTATTGTAAGGTTTCTTCGCCTTTCTTTTCGATATCCTTCCGGACGTTTCCGAGCTCTTCCCAGGCGCAGAGAACTGCATTTTCCACTTCGACCTTCGGGAGATCGGAGAAAACGGTGACCAGACGGTCGCTCAGGATTTTTTCATTTGTAAATGCAAGGAACGGATTCATGAAGGTAATAGAAGGATCCCTCAGTTCTTCGACATTATTTTTCAGGTTTTCCGCATAAGACGTAACGATGGGGCAGTTGTAATGATTGACGGATCCCTCGAATTCATTGCGTTCATAAGGAACACAGGGATAGAAAATGAATTTCACACCCTGCTTGATGAGCCATGTGACATGGCCGTGTGCAAGCTTTGCCGGATAGCATTCGGATTCACTCGGAATGGATTCAATTCCCAGCTCGTAAATCTTTCTTGTCGAAGACGGGGAGAGAACGACTTCGTATCCGAGTTTCGTGAAAAAGGTGAACCAGAACGGATAGTTCTCAAACATATTCAGGACACGCGGAATACCGACACGCCCTCTTACGGCTTTGTCAGGCGTAAGGGGAGTATAGCCGAAAATGCGTTTATATTTATATTCGCAGAGGTTCGGCAGGTTGTCCTTGTTTTTCTGCTTCCCGATGCCTCTTTCACAGCGGTTGCCGGAGATATACTGACGTCCGCCGGAAAATTTATTCACCGTAAGCCTGCAGCTGTTGGTGCAGCCATGGCAGTTAGCCATCGCGGTGGAATACTTGAAAGCATTAATCTTTTCAAGAGAAAGCATTGTTGTTTTCTTTTCCGGGCTAAAGCGTTCCCGGGCGATCAGGGCAGCGCCGAAGGCGCCCATGATGCCTGCGATGTCGGGACGGATCACTTCGCAGTCGGCGATACGCTCAAAGCTGCGGAGGACTGCATCGTTATAAAAAGTGCCGCCCTGGACTACGATGTTTTTCCCCAGTTCAGAAGCATCGGAAACTTTAATGACTTTATAGAGTGCATTCTTTATGACAGAATAGGCAAGCCCGGCGGAAATATCCGCGACAGTCGCGCCTTCCTTCTGCGCCTGTTTCACCTTGGAATTCATGAAAACTGTGCACCGCGTTCCGAGGTCGATCGGATTTTCGGCAAAAAGAGCCGCTTTGGCAAAATCCTGCACGGAATAATTCAGCGTCTTGGCAAAGTTTTCAATAAAAGATCCGCAGCCTGAGGAGCAGGCTTCGTTCAGCATGACATCATCCACGGCATGGTTTTTAATCCGGATGCACTTCATGTCCTGTCCGCCGATGTCCAGAATGCAGTCAACGTCGGGATTGAAGAACTGCGCGGCATAATAATGCGAGATTGTCTCAACCTCGCCTTCGTCCAGGAGAAGCGCGGATTTGATGAGTGCTTCGCCGTAGCCGGTGGAACAGGAAGCTGCGATCTCGACATCCGATGGCATGTGCGCATAGGTTTCTTTAATCGCGCGGATCGAGGTTGCAAGAGGATTCCCGTGATTATTGTCGTAGAAGGAATACAAAAGCTTTCCGTCTTCGGAGATGAGTGCCGTCTTCGTGGTTGTGCTGCCGGCGTCAATTCCGAGAAAAGCCTTTCCGTGATAAGTGGAAAGGTCTTCTTTTGCCACCTGGTATTTATCCTGACGGGCTCTAAAGGCTTCGTAATCTTCACGGTTTTTAAAAAGAGGCTCCATGCGGGAAACCTCGAATTCCATTTTTATACCGCTTGTAAGCCGGTCGCACATGGCCTTTAGGGATGTCTTTTCTTCCCCTTCGTGATATTCTCTTTCAGCCGTACGGGCCTCGGAGCGGGCTGCATTCACCGCCTCCATAGCGGCTCCGGATGCGGCGAAAAGATGCGAATTCGCAGGTACAAGCGCATGTTCGCTGTCCAGTTTCAGCGTATCGATAAAGCGGGCCCGCAGCTGATCCAGGAAATGCAGCGGCCCTCCTAGAAATGCGACGTGTCCACGGATAGGTTTTCCGCACGCAAGTCCGGAAATCGTCTGGTTGACAACTGCCTGAAAGATAGAAGCGGCCAGATCTTCCTTTGTAGCCCCGTCGTTGATCAGCGGCTGGATGTCTGTTTTGGCAAATACGCCGCAGCGGGCGGCAATCGGATAGATAGCTTTATATCCTGCAGCATAAGCATTTAAGCCCGAGGCGTCCGTCTGGAGAAGATCCGCCATCTGGTCAATAAAGGAACCTGTGCCGCCGGCGCAGATGCCGTTCATACGCTGCTCGATATTGCCTTTATCAAAATAGATGATTTTTGCGTCTTCTCCTCCGAGTTCAATGGCAACATCGGTTTTAGGACAGTATTGCTTGAGGGCTGTTGAGACGGCGATAACTTCCTGGACAAAAGGAACGCCCAGATGCTTCGCCAGCGTAAGTCCGCCGGAACCTGTGATAGCCGGTGAAACAGACAAATCCCCGGTCTTATCCAGGGCCTCTTTTATCAGCTTGGCTGTTGTATCCTGTATTTCGGCGAAATGGCGCCGATAATCAGAAAAGAGAAGAGCGCCGTTTTCGTCCAGAACGGCAATTTTAACGGTTGTTGAACCGATATCTATTCCTAATGTATAATGGCCGCCTGCTGCATTGCTGTTATCTTTAGCATTGCGGCTGTCTTTTATATTGCTGCTATCTTTAATGCTGCTCTTATTTATTGTATTACTGATATTATTTGTATGGCTGTTATCTGTCATATGTCTTCCTTATGATCTTTATGATCAAATTAATTTAGTGTTTCCGGATTCGATGTATTATACGTCCGGCAACCGTAAAAAACAAGAAACACATTTCCGATGATGTCATCAGGTATTTGACCTTTTGCCTTTGAGCCGATATAATAAGGCACAGGCTAGTCAGACGGTTTTTCCTGCTGGGAGGAAACTTTTTGAACTTTTACGCCTGCACAATAAAATATTTTGAAATGTACTGATGACGGGGCGCCGCGAAAGATACTATTAACGTATGATAAAAAGACAGTACAATTCAGAAAGACGGAGAGTGTATGTACGAGGTATTAAAGAGGGAGGGCAGGGCAAAAAGAGCCAGGCTTACGACAGTTCACGGAGTGATTGAAACTCCGGTTTTTATGAATGTCGGAACGGTCGCTGCAATAAAAGGAGGAATCTCTTCGCCTGAGCTGCATGATCTGAAGACTCAGGTGGAATTATGCAATACGTATCATCTGCATGTGCGTCCGGGCGATGATGTTGTCCGGAAGATGGGCGGTCTCAGGGAATTTATGCGCTGGGACGGACCGGTACTTACGGATTCAGGCGGTTTTCAGGTCTTTTCCCTTGCAGAGCTGCGGAAGATTAAAGAAGAGGGGGTGACGTTCCGCTCGCATATTGACGGACATGAAATCTTCATGGGGCCGGAAGAGAGCATGCAGATCCAGTCGAATCTCGCCTCTACAATTGCTATGGCCTTTGACGAGTGCCCGAATGCACTCTCCGAACGTTCTTATATAGAAGCTTCTGCGGCACGCACCACACGCTGGCTTGCAAGATGTAAGCAGGAGATGAAACGGCTGAATGAACTTCCCCGGACCCTGAATAAAAACCAGCTTCTTTTTGGTATCAACCAGGGAGCGATTTTTGACGACATAAGAAAAAGCCAGGCCAGAGACATTGCGGAGATGGATCTGGACGGTTATGCCGTCGGGGGCCTTGCTGTAGGTGAAACCCATGAGCAGATGTATCATGTTCTCGAAGAGGTTGTACCGGTTCTTCCTTCCGATAAGCCGACTTATCTTATGGGAGTCGGTACGCCTGCCAATATTCTGGAAGGCGTCGAACGCGGCATCGATTTTTTCGACTGCGTTTATCCAAGCCGGAACGGAAGGCACGGCCATGTCTACACAAATCACGGGCATTTAAACCTGTTCAATGCGGCTTATGAGCTTGACGGGCGTCCGATCGATGAAGACTGCGGCTGTCCCGTTTGCAGAAATTTTTCCAGGGCCTATTTGAGGCATCTCCTGAAAGCGAAGGAAATACTGGGCCTAAGGCTCTGCGTCATGCACAATCTCTGGTTCTATAACACCATGATGGAAGAAATCAGGGCTGCTCTGGAAGCCGGTAATTTTACCGCTTATAAAGCAGAAAAGCTTGAAATGCTCAGGGAAAATGAAAAACTGTGAATTTCACTTGCGCATAAAGATGAAAGTGTGTATCATGTCATTATTGACGTTTCAGAAATAATTCGGCAATACGGGAGGTAAAATATGAATTTAATGTTTGCAACATCTACTGCATCGTCATCTTCTTCAGGTCTCGGCATGGGAACAATGATTATCTGGATCGCAGCAATGGTCCTCTTAATGTATTTTCTTATGATCCGTCCGCAGAAAAAAGAACAGAAGAGAGTTACCGCCATGCTTTCTGATATGGCTGTAGGAGACAGCGTTGTAACGACCGGGGGCTTTTACGGCGTCATTCTGGACATTACGGATGACGATGTTATTGTGGAGTTCGGAAACAATAAAAACTGCAGGATTCCAATGAGAAAGAGCGCTATCGCCGAAGTTGAAAAAGCTCAGACGGCGGCTTCTGCGCCTGCAGCCGCGGAAGATGATAAGGGAACCGATTCCAAGGATAAAAAAGCGTCAAAATAAAATGCGCGGAGGCTTGTACTCCGTATGGAAGACGGTCAATCGGCCGTCTTCCTTTTTATAAGACGTCCTGACTGTTGAAAAAACACAGTTTTTGCGTTATATTATTTCTATTGTGTTTAAATAAAGCGGTAAAGTACTAAAGTGAGGTGTATTATGGAGTACAAAATAGCATTGATAGCGGGAGACGGCATCGGCCCTGAGATCGTTAAAGAAGCGCAAAAAGTGCTGGATGCCTGTGCGGAAAAATACGGCTATAAATTTCTTTATACCAAAGTTCTTCTCGGCGGAGCATCTATCGATGCCTGCGGGGTACCGCTTACGGAAGAAGCCATACAAAAGTGCAAGGCATCGGATGCTGTCCTCATGGGCTCAATCGGCGGCGATGCAGAAACATCACCGTGGTATCGCCTTCCGCCCGAAAAGCGTCCGGAAGCGGGACTTCTCGGTATCCGGAAAGCTCTCGGCCTTTTTGCAAATCTCCGGCCCGCATATTTATATCAGGAGCTGAAAGATGCTTCCCCTTTAAAAACTTCCATTATTAAAGACGGTTTTGATATCATGATGGTAAGGGAACTGACCGGCGGTCTGTATTTTGGCGAAAGAAAGACATTTGAAAAAGACGGGCTGAAGACTGCGGTCGATACCCTGACTTATAATGAAAATGAAATACGCCGCGTTTCCGTTAAAGCTTTTGACATAGCCATGAAACGAAAAAAACATCTGACCCTGGTTGATAAAGCCAATGTCCTGGATTCTTCAAGGCTCTGGCGCAGCATCGTCACCGAAGTCGCTGAAAACTATCCTGAGGTACGGTTTGACACAATGCTGGTGGACAACACAGCCATGCAGCTCGTAAAGGATCCGGGACAATTCGATGTCATTCTGACGGAAAATATGTTCGGGGATATCCTTTCAGACGAGGCCAGCATGATTACAGGTTCCATAGGAATGCTTTCGTCGGCCTCGTTAAACGAAACTAAATTCGGGCTCTATGAACCGAGCGGCGGATCCGCTCCGGATATTGCGGGAAAAGGAATCGCCAATCCGATTGCAACAATCCTTTCGGCCGCTATGCTTCTCCGTTACAGCCTTGATCTTGACGAAGCGGCGGATGCTATTGAAAATGCAGTACGAAAAACACTTGCCGACGGTTTCCGTACCGGGGACATCATGTCGGATGGATGCATCAAAGTCAATACCTCCGAAATGGGCGACAGGATTGCAGAACGCCTTTAAAACAAGCTGAACAAATACAGGCCTTTTGGATGGATTAAGCAGAATCAGTCGGGCCGAACAGAGCAATCCGGATGAAACGAGCCGAAAACAAGACGGATTTAGCAAGCAAATCAAAAGCCTTAAAATCGTAAAAGAGGAGGATCAGATTATTATGAGAAGCGATAATGCAAAAAAAGGTCTGCAGCAGGCGCCCCACAGATCTTTGTGGAATGCACTGGGCGTGACAAAGGAAGAACTTGACAAACCCCTTGTCGCTGTTGTCAGCAGCTGGAATGAAATCGTTCCCGGCCATATGAACCTGGACAAAATAGCGGAGGCTGTAAAACTCGGCGTTGCTGAAGCCGGTGGTTTTCCTGTCATTTTTCCGGCCATTGCCGTATGCGACGGCATCGCGATGGGACATACCGGGATGAAGTACAGCCTGGTAACGCGCGATCTGATTGCAGATTCAACAGAAGCCATGATTATGGCGCATCAGTTTGACGCCATGGTCTGCATCCCGAACTGCGACAAAAATGTCCCGGGGCTTCTTATGGCTGCTGCAAGGCTGAACATCCCGACGGTTTTCGTCAGCGGCGGACCGATGCTTCCGGGTCACGTAGGCGGAAAGAGAACCAGTCTTTCCAGCATTTTTGAGGCAGTCGGCAAATATGAGGCCGGTACAATCGATGATGCAGGACTTGAAGAATTTGAAGAATACGGATGTCCCACCTGCGGTTCCTGCTCGGGCATGTATACGGCAAACAGCATGAACTGCCTGACGGAAGCCATCGGCATGGGCCTTAGGGGCAACGGCACAATCCCGGCTGTTTACTCCGCGAGGATACGTCTTGCAAAGCATGCAGGAAATCAGGTCATGGAGCTTTACCGTAAGAATATTCGGCCGAGGGATATCATAACCGAAGCTTCAATAAAAAATGCCCTGACAGTCGATATGGCACTCGGCTGTTCCACGAATACCATGCTCCATCTTCCGGCTATTGCCCATGAAATCGGCATGGAACTCGATATGCGCATGGCTAACGAATATTCGGCAAAGACACCGAATCTCTGCCATCTGGCTCCTGCAGGGCCGACTTATATGGACGAACTCAATGAAGCAGGCGGTGTCTATGCCGTTATGAATGAGCTTTCCAAGAAGAATCTTCTTGATCTTTCCTGCATGACGGCCACCGGAAAGACCGTAGGCGAGAATATAAAGAATGCCGTCGATATGAATCCTGAAGTCATCCGTCCCGTCACAAACCCATATTCCGAAAGCGGCGGACTTGCCGTTCTTTCCGGGAATATTGCGCCTGAAGGAGGCGTAGTGAAGCAAAGCGCCGTGGCACCGGAGATGCTGGTTCATGAAGGACCGGCCCGCGTTTTCGATTCAGAGGACGACGCGATAAAGGCCATACTCGGGAAAGAGATCCATGAAGGAGATGTCGTCGTCATCCGCTATGAAGGTCCTAAAGGAGGACCGGGTATGCGCGAAATGCTGAATCCGACATCAGCCATTGCCGGAATGGGACTTGGCTCAAGCGTCGCGCTTATTACAGACGGCAGGTTCAGCGGAGCCTCCAGAGGAGCTTCCATAGGTCATATATCGCCTGAAGCGGCTGTCGGAGGACCGATTGCGCTTATAGAAGAAGGAGATCAGATAAAAATCGATATACCGGCAAAATCCATAAACCTTCTTGTAAGCGACGAGACGCTTGAAAAGAGAAAGGCTGCCTGGAAACCCAGAGAGCCTAAAATAACGAACGGCTATCTTGCGCGCTATGCGTCAATGGTTACGTCAGGAAGCCGCGGAGCAGTGCTCAAGGTTCCCGGAAAACCGGAACTATCTTAAATGCCACGAGGAGAAAAATTATGAAAATGAACGGTTCAGAAATCGTTATTGCCTGTCTTAAGGAGCAGGGCGTCGACACGGTGTTCGGCTATCCCGGCGGAACAATTCTAAATATTTACGATGCACTCTATAAGCACAAGGAAATAAAGCATATTCTCACATCGCATGAGCAGGGCGCGGCGCATGCGGCAGACGGATATGCGCGTGCTACCGGCAAAGTAGGCGTCTGCATGGCCACCTCGGGTCCCGGGGCTACCAACCTTGTCACGGGGATAGCGACAGCCTACATGGACTCTGTTCCGATTGTTGCTTTTACCTGCAATGTCGGCATTTCACTTCTCGGGAAAGACAGTTTCCAGGAAGTTGATATTGCCGGAATTACAATGCCGATCACAAAATACAGCGTCATCGTTAAGGATGTAAATGATCTTGCCGATACGATCCGGAAAGCGTTCAGAGTCGCAAAAAGCGGACGTCCGGGTCCCGTCCTTGTTGATATCACCAAAGATGTTACGTCGAATGAGGCTGAATTTACGCCCGAAGTGCCGGAAGCAATCCTGCCGCGTACAGATACCATCAAAGAAGAAGATCTTAAGAAAGCTGCCGGGATGATCAACGCTGCCAGGAAGCCGGTGCTTTTCGTCGGAGGAGGTGCCGTCATAGCCGGTGCTTCGAAACTCATTTATGAACTGGCTCACAAGGCAGGCATCCCTGTCTGCGATACACTCATGGGAAAGGGAGCTTTCCCCGGAACAGACAGCCTTTATATGGGCATGCTCGGAATGCACGGCACGAAAACAAGCAACCGTGCTGTCAGTAAATGCGATCTTTTAATTGCCGCAGGGACGCGCTTTTCGGACCGTGATACAGGAAAAACCAGTACCTTTGCATCTAATGCAAAGAAAGTCCAGTTTGATATCGATCCTGCCGAGATAAATAAAAATGTAATTGTCGACTGCAGCGTTGTCGGAGATCTTTCCGAAAGCCTGAAGCGCATCCTTCCGATGATAAATGAAGAGAAGCATACGGAATGGAACAGTGAAGTCGAGGCTTCGAAGGAAAAATTCCCTCTGAAATATGACGGGGATGCCCTGACCGGTCCGTATATCATCGAAGAACTTTATAAGGCCACAAACGGCGATGCCATTATCGTAACCGATGTCGGCCAGCATCAGATGTGGGCCGCTCAATATTACAAGTATAAGAATCCAAGGACGTTCCTTACCTCCGGCGGCCTCGGAACAATGGGCTACGGGCTTGGCGCTGCGATCGGGGCAAAAACGGCGTTCCCGGATAAAACCGTTGTCAACATCGGCGGTGACGGCTGTTTCCGTATGAATATGAATGAAATCATCACAGCGGTACGGAGCGGGACCAATGTCATTGAAATCGTGATGAATAACCATGTTCTCGGAATGGTGAGGCAGTGGCAGCATCTTTTCTACGGGGAAAGATATTCACATACAATCCTGGACGACGGCCTTGATTTTGTCAAGCTGGCAGAGGCCATGGGAGCTCTGGGACTTAGGATAACGAAGAAAGAGGAAACGGACGAAGTCCTGAAAAAGGCACTTGCTGCCGGACGTCCGGTCGTGATTGACTGCCAGATTGATAAAGACGAGATGGTTTTCCCGATGTCACCTGCAGGAAAACCGATTGAAGACGCATTTGACCAGGATGATATTCAGCTTTAATGGCGGTACTGATCTGCTTTCATTTGAGGCGGATCTGAAAAAATATAAAATACGAGGAGAAAAAAATGTTTACTTACAGCTGCTTAAATCCAATTGCATCAGTCGGAACAGAGAATTTTACAGAGAATTATAAAAAGATTGATACAAATGACGCGGATGCCATTCTCGTCCGGAGCGCATCAATGAAGGAGATGGAATTTTCCGAAAATCTCAAAACGATTGCCAGAGCCGGTGCAGGCGTCAATAATATTCCTCTTGATAAATGTTCGGAACAGGGAATTGTTGTTTTCAATACGCCGGGCGCCAATGCAAACGGAGTAAAAGAGCTGGTAATCGCCGGCATGCTTCTGGCCTCCCGCGACATTGTCGGAGGAATTGAGTGGCTTGAACGCCAGGAAAATACGGCGGATCTTGCAAAAGTAGTTGAAAAGCAGAAGAAGCAGTTTGCCGGAAATGAAATCAGCGGCAAGAAACTCGGTATCATCGGACTTGGCGCCATCGGCGTCATGGTTGCCAATGCCGCAACACATCTTGGAATGGAAGTTTACGGCTATGATCCGTATATTTCCGTTAATGCAGCCTGGAACCTTTCAAGGACAATTAAGCACGTAACAGATCTTAATGAAATTTATCAGGACTGTGATTACATTACCGTCCATGTTCCCCTTACAGATGAGACACGGGGAATGATCGGTAAAGAAGCTATTGGGAAAATGAAAGACGGGGTCGTGATTCTCAATTTCGCAAGAGATCCGCTTGTCGATGAAAAGGCTCTGATTGACGGACTGGAATCCGGTAAGATAAAGAAATATGTTACCGACTTCGTAACTCCGGCTGTAGCAAATGCAAAGAATACACTGGTAACGCCGCATCTTGGCGCCTCCACCGAAGAGTCCGAAGATAATTGCGCCGTTATGGCGGTCAAAGAAGTCATGGATTTTCTTGAAAACGGCAATATTAAGAATTCCGTCAATTATCCGGCCTGCGATATGGGCGAATGCCAGTCGGAAGGCAGGATTGCCATCAACCATAAGAATGTCCCGAATATGATTGCCCAGTTTACGAAAGTACTCGGCGATGCCAACGTGAACATTACAGACTTTGCAAATAAGAGCCGCGGAAATTATGCCTACAGCATCATGGATACCGATACCAATGTAAGTGAAGACGTTGCCAGACAGCTTATGGCCATCGACGGCGTCCTCAAAGTAAGAATTATAAAGTGACATAATGTAAGCGTCAAAAGTCAAAAGTTATTCCTGAAGGCAGGTGACTTTTGACTTTTGGCGTACGAAGACATGAGGTGGTTTTCTTCATCTTAAGAAACGGAGGGTCAGATGAAAGACAAAGCATATGATTACATGGATTGGCCCGGAATAGAGGGCATATTGTATTCGGATGAAAAAAATCCGAAAAAAGTGCTTTCCCCCAGGCAGGTCAAAGAGGGCGTTATCTACCAATGCTTTGTGCCGGGAGCAAAAAAAGCAGTCCTGAAGCTTAAGGAAACAAACAGGGAATATCCTATGCAGGCGGAAGATGCTGCAGGATATTTTGCCTGTCTGGTTCCGGGGAAGAAGGTTCTGCCCCATACTTTTATTGTTGACGAGGCTGAAACAGGCGATCCTTACGCTTTTGCCAATCAGATCACTCAGGAAGAAGAAAGCCGCTTTGATGCAGGAATCTGCTATGACATTTACAAAAAGCTCGGCGCGCATCCGGAGGAAATAGACGGTGAAAAGGGTATCTTTTTTGCTCTGTGGGCACCGAATGCTATCCGGGCCAGCGTGGTGGGTGATTTTAATTCCTGGG
This sequence comes from Lachnospiraceae bacterium UBA1066, assembly GCA_002316215.1. Taxonomy (GTDB): domain Bacteria; phylum Bacillota; class Clostridia; order Lachnospirales; family Lachnospiraceae; genus Chordicoccus. The sequence continues at coordinate 19,730 of DCDB01000107.1, forward strand.
ACGGCCGGCGCTATCCTATGGAATACCATGAAGATTCCGGTATTTATGAACTTTTTATACCGGAACTAACTGCCGGTATTAAGTACAAATTTGAAATGAAACTTGCGACCGGACTTACCTATACCCGTCCGGATCCCTATGGAAACCAGTTCCTCCCGGAAGAAAACTGCGCTTCCTGCGCTGCGGATCTTTCTTATCACTGGCATGACCGTCCTTATTTGACAGAACGGAGGAAGAATACAGATTTTTCGGATAAACCGATGTCAATATTCGAATGCAGCCTTTCTGCTTTCGGGACTTTTTCCGAAGGCGAGGTAAGAGACTACCGGACACTGGCGGATAAAATCACGGCTTATGCCTCCGAAATGGGATATACGCATATTGAACTTATGCCGGTCATGGAGTATCCGGACGAGAAATCGAACGGCTACCAGACCGCCGGCTATTTTGCGCCTACGTCGCGTTTTGGGAAACCGGCGGATTTCAAATATTTTATTGATCATGCCCATATGGCGGGACTGGGCGTTCTGCTTGACTGGACGCCTGCACAGTTTTCATCCGATCCGGACTGGCTTGCTTTCTTTGACGGCACCTGTCTTTATGAGCACCTCGATCCCAGGCAGGGAATCCATCCTATGTGGGGCAGCCGGCTGTATAATTACGGAAGGCCTCAGGTACGGAATTTTCTCATTTCAAATGCGATTTTCTGGATGAAGGAATACCATGCAGACGGGCTTCGGATGGACGGCTGCTCTTCGATGCTGCGCCTCGATTACGGACGTGCAAACGGAGAATGGATACCGAATATTTACGGTTCTTATGAAAACCTGGACGGAATTGAATTTTTGAAGCATCTGAATTCTGTATTTAAGAAGAATTTTCCGGAAGGCATTCTTATAATGGAAGAGGATGTCGACTGGCCGGATACGACCGGGGCGCTGGATGACGGTCACCTGGGCTTCGACTTTAAATGGAATCTTCATTTTACGCAGGATATGCTGCATTATCTTTCGATGACTCCGGAGGAACGGGTTAAGAGTCATGAAATTCTTATGCTCGGCATGCTTCACCATTATCTGGAGCATTACATTATCAGCCTTTCCCGCGGCATCGGAATGTTTGACGGCGAAAAACTGAGAGCAGATGTTTACGGAAGCAAGCCTGAGAAAGATGCTTCTTTAAGATGCGCCTATGCCTACCTTTTTGCGCATCCCGGAAAAAAGCTGCTTACGGACCGTGAAACTTTTTCTGACGGCTTTTTCAGTGTCCTTTTGGGACTTTATAAAAATGAAAAAGCTTTTTATGAGCTTGACTACGATGAATCAGGATTCGAATGGATTAATATGACGGATGACGTCAACTGTGTCCTGACTTTTATGAGAAAAGCAGGCGATCCGAAAGATATTATCATCGCCGCCTGCAATTTTTCCGAAAAAAAGTTTGACCGCTATTGCATCGGAGTCCCTTTTGAGGGAAAATATAAAGAGATTTTTAATACGGATGGAGCGGGATACGGCGGAAGCGGTTTTGTTAATCCGCGCGCCAGGATTTCCGCAAAGCAGGAATGCGATGAGCGGGAAAACAGCATTGCAATCAGGCTTGCTCCGCTGTCTGTCTCGTTTTTTAAGTATCAGCATTAAGTTCTTGACACGGGAGAAGAATGAACGCAGCCGAACATTTAAGTAACTATTTCAGCACCAGCCTGCCGCAGATATCAAAGTTCATGATAAACGCGGGCATCGCCGCACTGGTTTTTTTTATAGGCTGCAAAGTCATTAACAGCCTGACAAAATTTTTTACCGGACGGCTGCAGAAACGCGGAGCCGATATCGGAACGACAGCTTATCTTGCGTCCTTTGTGCGCGTGATCGGCAAGATCCTTCTTGCGGTTGTGCTTTTAGGACAGCTGGGCGTCAAGGATGCGACGATTGTCGCTGCTTTGGGCTCCGTCGGTGTAGGGCTGGGTCTGGCGCTTCAGGGCGGAATGGCCAATTTTGCCGGCGGCCTCATTATTCTGCTTCTCAAGCCTTTCGCAGTAGGTGACTATATTATTGAAGTCAGTGAGAAGAACGAAGGCACGGTTAAAAAGATTGATATGTTCTATACGACTCTCAGAACCGTTGACAACCGCAAAATCGTTATTCCGAACAAACAGCTGACAGATGCTTCGGTCATCAACGTTACGGCTACCGGAAAAAGAATGCTGGCTGTCAATATAGGCATTTCCTATACGGATGATATTGATAAAGCCAGGAATATCCTGGAAGAGATATGCAAAAATGATCCGAAAGTCATCCAGGACCGGAACATTAATATCCATGTAGACGAGCTTGCCGACAGCAGTGTTAAACTCGGCATACAGGTGTGGACGGATACGGATAATTATTTTCCGCTGAAATGGAGCCTGAATGAGAGCATTAAAAAGGCATTTGATCAGGCGGGTATTTCCATACCTTACAGCCAGATGGATGTTCATCTTTTCGAAAATGGAAAAAGAAGTGCAGTAAAGGGATATGAAGAATGAAAAAGATCTTGCTGTCAGCTGCTGTAGCTGCAATGCTGGCTTTAATGGCTGTAGGCTGCGGTGTACGGCATGTGACGAAAGAAAACACGGAATCCGGGGAATCTGTTTCTGCTTCTGCAGCAAAGTATGCCATCATAACCAAGCAGAAGGATAATGCCTACAATGAGAAAATTATCTCGGGTTTTCAATCCGTTATGGAAAGCACGGGGAATACCTGCGTTGTCGGGGAACCTTCAAAGGGAACAGCTGCAGAACAGATCAAGATGGTCAATGATTTTATAAGTGAGAAGGTTTCCTGCATCGCTATTGCACCGGAAGATGCAGATGCTCTTTCGGATTGTTTAAAAAGTGCGATGAAAAGCGGTATCGATGTCTGTTCTTTCGATACACCGGCGCTTTCGGACAGCAGGGAGCTTTTCATCAACCAGGCCGGAACGAATCAGATCGCCCTGACGCTCATGGATGCCGTCCTGGATATTTCAGGCGGAAAAGGTTCCTGGGCTATTTTGTCTGCATCATCGACAGCCTCCAATCAGAATGAATGGATCAGCAGCATGAAACAGACTATGAAGGATGCGAAGTATAAGGATCTGCAGCTTGTTGAAATTGCTTACGGGGACGATGCCTATCAGAAGTCATATAATCAGACAAAGTCTCTCCTTCAGTCATACCCGGATCTCAAGGTGATCTGCGCGCCCACAACGGTCGGCATGAAAGCTGCCGCTAATGCGATAACGGACACCGGATCGAAAGTTAAGCTTACAGGGCTCGGTCTCCCCTCGGAAATGGCTGATTTTATCGGCAGCGGCAAATGCTGCCCCTATATGTATTTGTGGAATCCGCTGAATCTGGGGCGTGTTACGGCTTATGTTTCCGTAGCGCTGGACGAAGGCAGTATCACAGGAGATGTAGGGGAGGAATTCAAGGCAGGCGATATGGGAGCTTTCAAGGTCACCAAAGCATCGGACGGCGGAACGGAAGTCATTGTCGGCTATCCATTTAAATTTTCAGCGGATAACATTGATGACTGGAAGGAAATATATTAAAGGTGTAGAATATAAAGCATACCGGATTGAAAAAATGATATGGCGATCCGTATGGGTTATTTGTGCATGGCGTAAAATTATCTTGCATAGCAAGGGGGAAGAACTATGAGCAGCTCAAATGAAAAAGAACAGGCGCCGGTAGATGAAAGTTTGATTAAAAAGGTCAGGAACCTTACGATTCTTGCATCAGCGGTTTATTTTATCCTGGGACTTACGATGTATCTCTGGCCGGATGAGATGTGGAGCCTTATAGCTATCATCCTCGGTATTATATCCCTGGTTCTTGGGATTGTGCGCCTGATACTTTATTTTACGAAGGATCGTTTTGCGGCGATGATCGCCTATGATCTTGTGATCGGGATCCTTTTTACGGTTCTCGGTGTCCTGATTCTGATTTTCCACGGCCAGGTCATGGATTATATAGCCGTTGTCTTCGGTATCTTCCTTTTGCTCGGAAGTATTATTAAAGTCCAGAATGCCATTGATCTTAACCGGATCGGCATGAAGAAGTGGTGGATTGTCCTGATTTTTGCCGGCATGTCTATTGTTTTTGCAATTCTTCTAATCGTTAAACCGGATTTCATTAAGTCAATGCTGATGAAGATAACAGGCATTTTCCTTATGATTGACGGTCTGACAGGAATTGTGACGATTATTATCTATGCTTTCCGTTTCAGGAAATATAAAAAAGAACTGAAGCAGGCTTCGATGGAAGTCGTTGATGAAGCCCCGGAAGCGGTCGGTACAGAAGCCCAGAATTCCGGAACGGCGGAAGCTTCTTCGGATAATGAAGGCGCCGGCAGCACCGCGGAAGAAGAGACGGATGTCCCCTCTTCCGATATAACAGCAGCAGATGCCGCAGAAGATACAGCTGCCGCTGCCGACAGTATGCAGGCGGCAGGGCAGATGGCGGTTCCGCCGACTGCACCGATGGGAAATAATTTTGATCCGAATACCGGGCTCCCGATCAAAAAATAATACATTCCTCATGTTTTCGTGCGCCGAAGTTAAAAAGGCTTTTCCGAAGGAAGGGTACGTTTGGTCTTCTGGCGCTTGCATCACAGCAACGAATATAAAAAAATCAGATTGGAGTTAAACAACATGGCTGAAGAATGTACGCATGACTGCAAAACCTGCAGCGAGAATTGTGAGAGCAGGGATCCAAAAAGTATGATTGAAGCTCCGAATGCCAACTCGGAGATCGGAAAGGTAATAGGGATAGTAAGCGGAAAAGGGGGTGTCGGGAAATCCCTTATGACATCTCTGCTGGCCGTTGCCGCAGTAAGAAACGGAAAGAAAGCAGGTATCCTGGATGCTGATATCACGGGACCGTCGATTCCGCGTATGTTCGGTATTGACGAGATGGTGAAGGGTACTTCTTTCGGAATTATACCGGCAGAAACAAAAACCGGGATTGCTGTCATGTCCACAAATCTTATTCTGGACAGCAAAGAAGATCCCGTTATCTGGAGAGGCCCCATTATTGCAGGAGCCGTTAAACAGTTCTGGACGGATGTCTGCTGGGGAAAACTCGATTATCTCTTTGTCGATATGCCTCCGGGAACTGGTGATGTACCGCTTACGGTGTTCCAGTCGCTTCCTGTAGACGGCATTATTATTGTCACGTCACCGCAGGAGCTTGTTTCCATGATTGTCGAAAAAGCTGTCCGCATGGCAGAAAAGATGAATATCCCGGTACTGGGTGTTGCAGAAAACATGAGTTATGTTACCTGCCCGGACTGCGGAAAGAAGATTTATCTGTTCGGAGAGGGAAAGACATCTGAGATTGCGGGTAAGCACGGAATTCCAAAAACTATTTCCATGCCGGTGATGCCTGATCTGGCGCAGCTTTGCGATGACGGAAAAATCGAAGATGCGTCGGACGAAGTAGTGAAGAATGTTGAGGGCCTGCTGTAAATATATTCCGGCGGCTGCAGGAATGCCGTAAGCAAGGGGAAAAGTAATGGTTGCTGCTTTTATTTCACCGCTGTATGCGCTTCTGGTTTTTTATCTTATACGGAAAAGCCTCCGCTGGCTGAAAACGCTTTTTTCTGTCTGCGGGCAGAAGTGGTTTACAGCGGTATACAGCATCCTGTGCATCGTATTTGCCGCCTCGTCTGTCATTGCATTTTTCCTGACGGACGGCGGCTTTCAGAGAGTCTGGAAATCCATTGGGAACTTTTCTCTTGGTTTTCTTGTATATGTTCTGCTTGCTGTCGGTGTCCAGGAGCTTGTTAAGCTGATCCTTATAAAGACGAAAGCCATGAACCGGAAGCAGGCCGGTTCAAAAAAGGCAGCTGCAGCGGCCGGTACGGTGATGCTGATTTTTATTTTCGGAATGTGTGCCTACGGTCTTGTCAATGCGCAGGATATTAAGATCCGGAACTATGACATAAAGGTGGATAAATCCGCAGGAAACCTGAAAGAACTGAACATAGCCCTGATTGCAGATCTTCATCTGGGATATAATGCCGATTCTGCCCTGATGCAGCAGATGGTGGACAAGGTCAATGCTTTGAATCCGGATATTGTCCTTTGCGCCGGAGATTTTTTTGATAACGAATATGAAGCCCTTGCCGATCCGGAAAAGACTGAAAAAATCCTGGCCGAAATGAAGAGTACGTTCGGATCCTATACGGTTTTCGGAAACCACGATATCGAGGAACCGATTCTCGGGGGTTTTACTTTTCCATCCAAAAGTGCGAAAGTGACGGATCCGAGATTCGTTGATTTCGTAAAAAAATCGAATATGACGATTCTGAGCGATGAATCCGTCCTTATTGACAATTCTTTTTATGTTGTCGGACGCCGTGACAGAGAAGAGCCGGGAAATGAAGATAAATCGCGGCTTACACCGGAAGAACTGATCAGCGGCCTCAATACCTCTAAACCGATCATTGATCTTGAACATGAACCGGCCGGCCTTAAAGAGGTATCGGATGCGGGTTTCGATCTTGATCTCTGCGGCCATACCCATGCAGGACAGATTTTCCCCGGAACCCTGATTATCCATTTATTCTGGGAAAATCCGTGGGGATATGAAAAGGTCGGCAATATGCAGAATATTGTGACCTCCGGTGTCGGCTCCTTCGGCCCGTATATGAGGACTTTATGCGATTCGGAAATATGCAATATACACGTTACCTTTAATTAGAAACAGATTTGTTATAAGAGGACAGATATGCCGGACACAACAAAAATGGATCTTCATCTCCATACAAAAGAAGGATCTCTGGACGGACGTGCGGACGTAATATCCTGTGCGCTTGAACTTAATAATCACGGGTTTACGGGTATGATGGTATCGGATCATAATTCTTACAAAGGTTATATCGCTTATCAGCAGCAGAAAGACAAGTATCCTGAACTAAAAGATTTTACGGTCTTAAAGGGACTTGAATACGATACCCGCGACGGCGGTCACGTGCTTATTATTTTACCGGATGCAGTTGAAACCGCGATCTTTACCGTGCGGGGCATGACAATCCGAAGACTGCAGCTTCTTGTGCATTCCATGGGCGGGATCTGCGGTATGTCGCATCCATACGGCAACGGCTATTTTGCAGCCATGCATACCAACCACGTCAAAAAGAACAGCAGGCTTCAGAAAGGCTTTGATTTTATCGAGGTCTTTAATAACCATATCTCTGATGAAGCGAACAAAATGGCTGTGGAACTTGCAGAAAGGCTCAAGAAGCCCGGGACTGCAGGCTCGGATTCTCACTCTATGCGTTTTGTAGGAACGGCTGAAACAACTTTTGATGTGCCGGTCAGGAGCAGGGACGAGCTTATTGCGGCAATCATGGGCGGCCATATTACAGGAGCGCATAAAGTTGAAGGCACGAATATATATCCGCTTTCAAAGGGCATTATTAAATGGAGCGGAATCTTCGGCTACTGGGTATGGAATAAAGGCGCTTCCGTTCGGAATATCCGCCGCAGAAAAAAAGTTTTCCGCAATTGGAAGGATGAGAAAAAATAATTGTTGAATTTTTTCTCACTTCGTGTATAATAGCTTAAGTAGCCCGCCGATGTGGCTCAGCTGGTAGAGCAACGCATTCGTAATGCGTAGGTCATCGGTTCGAATCCGATCATCGGCTGCAGGAACCGTTCATAAAGAACGGTTCCTTTTTTTTACTGATTTTGTACAACCTGCTTAACTTTGATTGACATGTAATGGAATTTTCCATATAATTTTATACAAGATTACAAATCTTTAATGAACCTAAAAGAATTTTCATGTATATCTTAAGAAAGGTCGTGATGCCATGGTTATCGGAAAAAGCCTGCCAAGAGTAGACGCCTTAGATAAGGCGACAGGCAGAACGAAATACACAGATGATCTGTGTGACAGAGGCGCCCTGATCGCAAAAATCGTCCACTCGGATAAGGCGCATGCCTATGTAAAGTCAGTGGATATTAAAGAAGCATTAAAAGTTCCGGGAGTTGTCAAAATTCTCACCTGTTTTGATGTCCCCGAACAGCCCTTCCCGACGGCAGGCCATCCCTGGTCGACAGATCCTCATCACCAGGACGTGGCGGACCGGCATCTTTTAACCCGCCACGTGCGTTATTACGGCGATGATGTTGCGGCTGTCGTTGCGGAAGATGAAGTATCCGCTGTTCAGGCAGCCAGGGCAGTAAAAGTGGAATATGATGTCCTGCCGATCGTTCTGGATGCCCAGGAGGCGATGAAGGACGGCGCACCTCTTCTGCACAAAAAATATGCAAATAATGTACTGGCGCATACGGATATAAGAAGAGGCAACTACGAAGAAGCAATTAAGGAGCCGGGTCTCGTTAAAGTTGAAGGATGGTATGATACACCGACCGTTCAGCACTGCCACATAGAAAATGCTGTATGTTATGCTTACGAAGAAGCCGGTAAAGTTGTCGTTGTCGCTTCCACGCAGATTCCGCATATCGTAAGAAGGTGCGTAGGGCAGGCGCTGGGGATTGACTGGGGACGAGTGCGTATCATAAAGCCTTATATCGGCGGGGGCTTCGGAGATAAGCAGGATGCTCTCTATGAGCCGCTCTGCGCCTGGCTGTCCATGCAGGTAGGCGGACGGCTTGTAAAGCTTGAGTGCACCAGGGAAGAAACCTTTGTAAACTGCCGTGTTCGCCACGCCATCCGCAGCCACATTATCTCTTATGTGAGAGCGGACGGAACCATGGTGGGGAGAAAACTGGAATGCTGGTCTAATCAGGGAGCCTATGCTTCTCATGGGCACGGCATCTGTGCAAAGGGAATGAACGCTTTCCCGCAGCTTTATCCCTGCCCGAATCTGGAAGCTGATTCGTGGACCGTCTTTACGAACCGCTCTGTTGCCGGTGCCATGCGCGCTTACGGGATGCCGCAGGCGATTTTTGCAGTGGAATGCCATACGGATGACATCTGCCGGAAACTGGGCCTTGATCCGATTGAATACCGCCGCCGCGCCGTGATGCCGAAAGGCTATGTGGATCAATTTTCAAAAAATGAACTTTATTCGGATTCTTTCAATCAGACGATTGATGTCGGCATGAAGTACATGGATTTTGAACGAAAATACAAAGAATACCAAAACCAGACAGGAGATATCCGCAGGGGAATCGGTATGTCGGTCTTTTGGTATAATACAGCCGTCTGGCCTATTTCGCTTGAAACTTCTTCCTGCCGCATGGTCATGAATCAGGACGGTTCCGTCCAGGTCCAGGTAGGAGAAACCGAAATCGGACAGGGAGCCGACACTGCTTTCGCACAGATGGCAGCGGATACCTTAGGCGTGCCGTTTGAAAAGGTACATGTCGTATCCTGCCAGGATACGGATGTCACGCCTTACGGCACCGGAGCTTATGCTTCACGCCAGACTTATACTGCAGGTATGGCAATCCGCACCTGTGCAGAGGATTTCAAGGCTCATATTTTAAAGGTCGCTTTTGACTATACCAGGATGCAGCCGTATCTGTGCGATATTGTCGACGGTAATATCGTAAGGATTACGGACGGGCGCGTACTGATGAGCCTGGCTGATCTTTCCGCCTCTGTGCTTTACAGCCTTGACAGCAGTGAACATCTGACAATGGAAAAAACCACGCAGATTAAGACCAATGCCTACAGCTTCGGCTGCGGTTTTGCAGAAGTGGAAGTCGATATCCCGATGTGTAAAATAAAACTGCTGAAAATCATCAACGTCCACGATGCCGGTATCCTTATTAATCCGGCGCTTGCAAAAGCCCAGGTAGAAGGCGGCATGAGCATGGGAATCGGCTATGCCCTGTCAGAAAAGCTCATTTATGATGAGAAGACCGGAAAAGCTCTGAATAACAATCTTCTTGATTATAAGCTTTCGACCTTTATGGATCATCCGCATCTGGAAGTGGCATTTGTGGAAAATCCGGAACCTACGTCGGCCTACGGAACAAAGGCGCTCGGAGAACCGCCGGTTATCCCGGTAGCACCTGCTATCCGAAATGCCGTATTGAATGCTACAGGCGTGGCGCTTTATGAACTTCCTATGGATCCGCACCTGCTTTTCCGTAAATTCCAGGAAGCGCACCTTTTTGCGAAGGAGGAATAAAAATGTACGATATAAAGGCACTTTATGAAGCAAAAAGCGTGGAAGATGCCGTGCGCCTTCTGACAGATCATCCGGATGCCCAGATTATTGCAGGCGGTTCGGACGTTCTGGTACAGATTCGTTCAGGTAAGAGAGCCGGCAAGGAACTTGTGAGCATTTACGGCCTGGATGAGATGCGCGGCGTAAAAATGGAAGAGGACGGGACGATCCGGATCGGCTCGCTGACTTCATTTTCCCATATTACGCAGGATCCGTTAATCCAGAAACATATTAATGTGCTGGGAGAAGCCGTCGACATGGTCGGCGGACCGCAGATCCGCGCCATCGGCACTATCGGCGGGAATACCTGCAACGGCGTGACGTCGGCAGATTCCGCTTCGACTCTTTTTGCGCTGGATGCCATTATCGAAATCACAGGACCAAACGGGGTCAGGACAGAGCCGATCAGCAGCTTCTATCTCAGCGCCGGAAAAGTAGATCTTGCGCATAACGAAGTACAAACGGCAATTTTAATTCCGAAAAAATCGTATTCCGGATACAAGGGACATTACATTAAATACGGCATGCGGAATGCCATGGAAATCGCTACGACCGGCTGCTCCGTGAATGTCAGGCTCTCGGGCGATAAAAAGACGATTAAAGATGTCCGCATCGCTTATGGAGTTGCAGGCCCGATTCCGATGCGGGCGCATACTGCGGAAAAAGCAGCTGCAGGACAGCCTGTCTGCGCGGAAACCGTCGACCGATTTGCCGCAGCAGTCCTTGAGGACGTAAAGCCGCGGGACAGCTGGCGCGCGGCGAAGGATTTCCGCCTTCATCTGTGCACGACGATGGCGAAAAGGGCTCTTATTGAAGCGATTAAAAAGTGCGGAGGTGAGGTCTTATGAGTGAACAACAGTATAAAATGATACATTGCTGGATCAACGGCTGTGAGCGTTCTGCTATGATAGATGTCCGCGCTTCACTGACCGATATGCTGAGAAATGATTACCGTCTGACCTCTGTGAAAAAAGGCTGTGAGGTGGGGGAATGCGGAGCCTGCAATGTCATTATCGACGGCGAATGTTTTAATTCCTGCATTTACCTTGCCGTATGGGCAGAAGGGAAACACATTACGACGCTTGAGGGACTCATGGGACCGAACGGCGAGCTTTCGGACATTCAGCAGGCATTTGTCGATGAAACAGCAATACAGTGCGGCTTCTGCTCTCCGGGCTTTATTCTTACGGCAGAGGAAATCCTCGAAAGAGGCAAAATTTATACGGACGACGAACTGAGAAAGCTCCTGTCCGGCCATCTCTGCCGCTGCACCGGTTACGAGAATATCCTCCGTGCCGTGAAAAAAACGATGTATGCCCGGAACGGCAAAAAGATGCCGAAGGAACAGTGAAATGCAGAATAAGGAAGTTCTTTGCAGGGGCGCAGGGCGTTTTTAAAAGGGTGTAAAGAAGTTTTACTTGACAGCCTGCCGTTTATAAGTTATATTAATCGTCATGGATAAGCTTTATGAGCAGACGCTGCTTTATGATTTCTACGGCGAACTGCTGACAGAACATCAAAAGAAAATATTTCAGGAAGTCATTTTTGATGACTGTTCACTGGGTGAAGTGGCAAAGGAACACGGCATCAGCAGGCAGGGCGTCCATGACATGATAAAAAGAAGCAGCCTGATTCTTGAAGAATATGAAGAAAAGCTCGGGCTGGTGCGTAAATTCCTTGATATTAAAGAAAAAGTAAACAGAATTAAAGAGCTGGCGGACGATGAACAAGTCCGCCGCCTTTCAGAAGAAATATTGGAGGAACTCTGAATATGGCATTTGAAAGCCTGACCGAGAAACTGCAGAACGTCTTTAAAAAGCTGCGGTCAAAAGGAAGACTGACGGAAGCGGATGTCCATGAATCCATGAAGGAAGTAAAGATGGCGCTTCTGGAAGCAGACGTCAACTTTAAAGTCGTCAAGCAGTTCACGAAGGACGTAGAAGAAAAGTCAGTGGGTTCGGATGTCATGAACGGCCTGAATCCGGGACAGACGGTCATCAAAATCGTACACGATGAACTGACACGCCTGATGGGCTCCGAAACAACTGAAATCCCGCTTAATACGAATGGGATGACCGTCATCATGATGGCCGGCCTGCAGGGCGCAGGTAAAACAACAACAGCAGCCAAGCTGGCCGGGAAGTATAAGGCCAAAGGAAAAAGGCCTCTTCTGGCAGCGGCGGATGTCTACCGTCCGGCAGCAATCAGGCAGCTGGAAGTAAACGGAGAGAAACAGGGCGTTCCTGTATTTTCCATGGGAGACCGTTTAAGCCCCGTGGATATCGCAAAAGCTGCGATTGCGCATGCAGCTGAAAATAACAATAATATTGTTTTGATCGATACGGCCGGAAGGCTTCAGATCGATGAAGACATGATGAAAGAACTCTGCGATATTAAAGAGGCCGTCCATGTCGATTCTACGATTCTCGTCGTGGATGCCATGACAGGGCAGGAAGCCGTGAACGTCGCAAAAACATTTTCGGATAAAGTCGGTATCGACGGTGTCATCCTTACAAAGTGCGATGGAGACACCAGAGGCGGCGCCGCTCTTTCCATCAAAGCTGTGACAGGAAAGCCTCTTCTCTATGTAGGTATGGGAGAGAAGCTTTCGGATCTGGAACAGTTCTATCCGGACCGCATGGCCAACAGAATCCTCGGAATGGGGGATGTCATGAGCCTTATTGAGAAAGCCCAGGCCGGAATTGATGATAAGAAAGCTGCTGAAATGCAGAAAAAGCTGAAAAAAGCATCTTTCGGCTTCGACGATTATCTTGACAGCATGAACCAGATGAAGAATATGGGCGGGCTTGAAAGTGTCCTTTCCATGCTTCCGGGCGTCGGCGGAAAAGTGAAGGACATTTCCTCGATGGTAGATGAAAAAGCCATGGGAAAGACGGAAGCCATTATCCTTTCTATGACTCCGGAAGAAAGGGCTAACCCCGACATCCTCAATGTTTCCCGGAAAAACCGGATAGCAAAAGGCTCTGGCTGCGATATTTCAGATGTTAACCGGCTGGTCAAACAGTTCGAACAGGCAAAAAAGATGATGAAACAGATGCCGGGTCTTATGAACGGCAAAGGCGTTGGTAAAAAAGGCGGTTTCAGACTTCCTTTTTAACATAAAAATAATTTATAATGATTTATCCAAGGAGGATACAAAAGAATGGTTAAGATCAGGCTGACAAGAATCGGACAGAAAAAAGCACCTCTGTACAGAGTTATCGTTGCGGATTCCAGGGCACCGAGAGACGGAAGATTTATTGAAGAAATCGGAACTTATGATCCGTCTAAAGATCCGAGTGAATTCCATATCGATGAAGAAGCTGCTAAGAAATGGCTTGCAAACGGCGCTCAGCCGACTGCTGAAGTCGAAAAGCTTCTTAAGATCATGGGCGTAGTAAAGTAAGTAAACGGCGGTTTTTTCAGGATAATAACGGAGGTGAATCATGAAAGAGTTAGTGGAAGTGATAGCAAAAGCTCTGGTTGATCATCCCGATGAAGTTGTCGTTACCGAAAAAGACGACGGGGACTGCCTCGTTGTCGAGCTCAAGGTTGCTGAGACAGATATGGGAAAAGTTATAGGCAGACAGGGACGGATAGCAAAAGCAATCCGCTCCGTTGTGAAAGCTGCATCAACCAAGTCAGATAAAAAGGTCGTTGTTGACATCGTTCAGTGACGGTGAATATTTATGTGCGATAAACTTGAAGTCGGTTTCATTTCAACCACTCACGGTTTAAAAGGTGAGGTAAAGGCCGTAAATATAACCGATGATGTCAGACGCTTTGAAAAGCTGAAAAGAATATATATCGGGATCGGCGGTGAGGAGAAAGGTCCTTACGGCGTAGAGTATGTCAAATACTTCAATGGCAGGCCGATCCTGAAACTTAAAGGCCTTGACCGTATAGAAGATGTTGAGAAAATGAAAGGCGGAAGACTTCTGATCGAAAGAAAAGATGCCGTAACGCTTAAACAGGGAGAATATTTTATCGGAGACCTTATTGGTTACGCCATATATTCTGAAGATGAAAAAAAACTCGGGATCCTGAGCGGAGTCATGAAGACAGGGGCCAATGACGTCTATGAAATGACTGCAGACGACGGAAAAGAAACTCTTATACCCGCCATCAGCGACTGTATCATCGGCATCGAACCCGAAAACCGCCGGATGACGGTACGTCTTCTCCCCGAAATATAAGCTTTGAAACTGGAGGAGGTTCTTTTGGATTACCACGTATTAACCCTTTTTCCGGATATGATCCTTCAGGGACTGAAGACCAGCATCATCGGAAGAGCCATCGAAGAGGGAACCATTTCCCTGGATGCCGTCAATATCCGGGATTTTACCATAGATAAGCACGGCAGGACGGATGATTATCCGTATGGCGGCGGAGCCGGAATGGTCATGCAGGCACAGCCGATCTATGATGCTTATCAATCCATAAGAAAGAAACTGGACTACGTCCCGCGTGTCATTTACCTGACACCGCAGGGAAGGGTTTTCAGCCAGCAGGATGCGAAGGAGCTTTCTGTTGAAAAGGGACTTATTTTTTTATGCGGACATTATGAAGGCGTTGATGAAAGGGTTCTCGAAGAAATCGTGACGGATAATATTTCGATCGGCGATTTTGTCGTAACAGGCGGGGAACTCCCCGCAATGATTATGATTGATGCCATTTCCAGGATGATTCCCGGGGTTCTTCATAACGGAGAATCCGCAGAAGATGATTCGTTCGGTGACGGGCTTCTGGAATTCCCGCAGTATTCGCGGCCGGAGATATGGAACGGAAAACAGGTTCCGATGATATTATTGTCCGGCGACCATGCCAAAGTCGATGCCTGGCGCAGGGAGCAGTCGCTTCTTAGAACCGCGATGCGACGTCCGGATCTTTTGTCTTCGGCGCAGATCAGTCCCGCTGAAAAAATCTATATTGAAAAAATTCTTGCAAAGAAAAATGACCTATAGTATAATATTTTACGTTGCGAAAAAAGAAGATGGTCCTCTGTTACCCTGTGTATTACGAACATCCCGTTAAAAGGAGAAAGATAAAATGAATGAAATTATCAAAAAGATCGAAGATGCGGAACTGAAAAAAGAGGTTCCGGAATTCCGTGAAGGCGATACCGTTCGTGTCCATGGGAAGATTAAAGAAGGAAACCGCGAAAGAATCCAGATTTTTGAAGGCGTTGTCCTTAAGAAGCAGGGCGGCGGAGACCGTGCCACCTTTACGGTCCGCAAGTCTTCAAGCGGTGTCGGAGTTGAAAAAACCTGGCCCCTTCATTCACCCAATGTTGCCGATGTTGAAGTTGTCCGCAAAGGCAAGGTAAGAAGGGCAAAGCTCACATATTTAAGAAAACGTTCCGGAAAGAGCGCAAAGATCAAGGAAGTAATAAAATAAACGACGTAAGAAAGGACAAATACATTGAATGTATCTTGTCCTTTTTTGTAAAGGGATAAACTAGTGAAGGTTAAAGTTGAGCAGAAGCCGGTAAAACAGAGCTTCTGGTATCATAAGAATACAAAAAGCGTCACCGTGTGGGTCGTTGAGATCCTGCTTGTACTTGCGCTGGCCGCAGGTGTTTCATTTGCCTTCGGGACATCCGTGACAATACAGGAAGGCTCCATGGATCCGACGCTGCAGGCAGGCGACAGCGCGCTGATCAATAAGATTGCGTATGCCTTCGGAGGAATCGGAAGGGGAGATCTGATTGCCTATAAAAATCCCGATCAGACGGATGCTTCGATTCATGTAAAACGCGTTATCGGACTTCCGGGCGAGAGCATCCAGATAAAAGACGGCCTTATCCTGATTAACGGGAAAACCTATATAGAAGACAAGGAGCTCCCTGGAATCAACAATGCCGGACTTGCAGAAAACGGGATAAAGCTTGGAAGCAATGAATATTTTGTCCTTGGTGATAATCGCAACAACAGCGAAGACAGCCGTTTTGCTGACGTTGGAAATATTTCCCGCGTTTCGATAATCGGAAAAGTCTGGTTTATAACTTCACCTTTAAGTGAATTTGGTTTTGTAAATTAGGAGGTTCTTTTGGATATTCAATGGTATCCCGGGCACATGACCAAATCGATCCGCATAATGCAGGAGGATATCCGTCTTGTTGATCTCGTAATTGAACTGGTCGATGCCCGTATTCCTCTTTCAAGCAGGAACCCTGATATTGACAGGCTGGCAGGAACAAAAAGCCGGCTGCTGATCCTTAATAAATCCGATCTGTCCGATGAAAATTGCTGCAGGCTCTGGATTTCTTATTTTAAAGGTCTTTCAATTAATGCTATCCTGCTTGATTCCAGGAAAACAGGAAATAAAAAGAGACTTCTTTCTGCTATGCAGTCGGCATGCAGCGAGCGGATTCAACGCGACCGTGAACGCGGAATGAAGGAGCGCCCGATCCGTGCCATGGTTGCCGGTATTCCGAACGTCGGGAAATCGACCTTCATCAATTCATTTTCCGGAAAAGCCATGGCTAAGACCGGGAATAAACCCGGAGTCACAAAAGGAAAGCAGTGGATACACCTTGAGGGTGTGGATCTTCTGGATACACCAGGACTGCTCTGGCCAAAGTTTGATGATCCGGAGATTGGTCTTAAGCTTGCGCTCATAGGCGCGATCAACGATGAAATCCTGAGCGAGGAGACTTTGGCACTTCAGCTTATCAGAAAGATTATGGTGTTATACCCGGAGGCTCTTGAAAAACGATACAGTATCTCAGAGGCTGAAGTTCCCGAAACGCTTCTGGCTGGTATTGGGAAGAAAAGAGGCTGCCTTGTAAAAGGCGGAGAAATTGATCTTTCCCGTACATCGGACATTCTTCTTGACGATTTCAGGCAGGGGCGGCTGGGAAGAATCTCCCTGGAAGTACCCGCGGATTTTACTTTGGGAGCACGGAAGGGCTATATGAATGAAGCTGCGGCTCAGCCGGACAGCGCCGACTCTTCTACAGAACAAAAGAGCAGTGACAATTAATCTTCGGCTCAGCCCGGACAGCGCCGACTCTTCTGCAGCACAAAAGAACAGTGACAATTAATCTTCGGCAAAGCCCGGACAGCGCCGACTCTTCTGCAGCACAAAAGAACAGTGACAATTAATCTTTGGCAAATCCGGCAGGACGAACGGGCTGTAAACCGGACCGTGCCGCAGACACAAGCTGCATCATAAAAATACAGTCTCACGGAAGCGGCATTAAAGAAAAAAGCAACAGGCGGATACGGAAATGACGGATAAACAGCTGGCGAAGCAAAAGGAAAAAGAAGCGCGGGAAAAAGCAAAGCTTGATAAAGAGCTGGAACGCACGGAAAAACTCATGTTTTATGAGCGAAAATACGCTGAAAAAGCTCCCCTGTGCGGAATCGATGAGGTGGGACGGGGTCCTCTTGCAGGGCCTGTCGTAGCCTGTGCACTTATTCTGCCGACAGATCATAATATCCTCTATATTAATGATTCCAAGAAACTTACCGCTAATAAAAGAGAAGAATTATATGAAATCCTGACAGAAGAGGCTGTAGCTTTCGGCATCGGCATGGTTACGCCTATGCGAATTGACGAAATAAATATTCTTCAGGCCACCTATGAAGCCATGAGAGAGGCCATTTCGAAGCTTACTGTCCGTCCGGGGCTTCTTTTAAATGATGCGGTACATATCCCGCAGGTCGAGATCCCACAGGTTTCCATAGTCGGCGGCGACGGAAAAAGTGTTTCCATAGGTGCAGCCAGCATCGTTGCTAAAGTGACCAGGGATCGTATGATGGAAGAATATGAACGTATGTTTCCGGGTTACGGTTTTGCCCGGAACAAGGGCTACGGAACAGCAGATCATATTGCGGCTTTGAAAAGCTTAGGCCCCTGTCCGATACATCGCAGGACATTTATCACACATTTTGTAAATGGGTAGTTTTACCGGAATAATATTTTGCAGCGCCAGATTTATGAGGGATGATACTTTGCAGCGTCAGATTTATGAGGGACGATATTTTGCAGCGCCAGATTTATGAGAGACGACATTTTGCAGCGCCAGATTTATGAGGGATAAAGTTTGAATAAACGGGCTGTAGGCAGCGGCCGTGAGGCAGAAGCTGCCGATTTTCTTAAGAATCGGGGATTTGAAATTGCAGAAATGAACTTCCGGTGCCGGATCGGTGAAATCGACATCATTGCAAAAGACGGGAAATATCTGGTCTTTGTCGAGGTAAAGTACCGTGCTTCAGCGGCAAAAGGCAGCCCACTTGAAGCCGTCGGCTTCAGGAAACAGTGGACAATATCACGAGTTGCATCATATTACTTACTGAAAAACCATCTGCCTGAGACTACAGCCTGCCGTTTCGATGTCGTCGGCATGACGCCCACGGAAACGGTACTTCTTAAGAATGCTTTCAATTTTATTCCTTATTAACATGGTTCAGGTGCAAAAGTGTTTTTGAGCCTGTGCCAAAAAAGCTTCGTCGTTTCGCGATTACTGCGATTTTTACAATATTTTATATTCAAACAAATATGAAAGGCGGTTTACAGACTTGGATATAAAGTGGCATGATGAACATGAAGAAAAGCCGATACTGCACAGAAAAGACAGTGTGTTATGGCTTTCTTTCCCGTTGCTGGACCGCGAAAACTGGCTCACGGATGCTTTCTCAACCAGATTCGGAGGGGTAAGCCGGGGCTGTCTTTCTTCCATGAATCTCTCATTTGCAAGAGAACCGTCAAACGGGAATGTCCTGAAGAATTTCCGGATCCTTTCCGATGCTGTCGGTTTTTCATCCGACAATATCATCTCCACGCACCAGACGCATACGGCAAATGTACGGCATGTCGGAGCTGCAGACCGCGGTTCGGGAATCTCAAAGCCCCTGCCATGGAAAAATGTGGACGGACTTATTACAGATGAGCCGGACTGCGTCCTTTCCGTTTTTTCGGCAGACTGCGTTCCTCTTTTCTTTGCGGATCCTGTACGTCATGCCATCGGGCTTTCTCACTCAGGATGGCGCGGAACTGCCGGACGCATAGGCTCTGTCACCGTTAAGGCAATGGAAAAGGACTTTGGAACAAACCCAAAGGATCTTCTTGCTGTCATCGGGCCTTCGATCTGTATGGAATCGTATGAGGTAGGAGAGGAAACCGCACAATTTTTTGATGGCCGTTTTCTCAGGAAAAAGGAAAATGGAAAATATCTGCTGGATCTGTGGGGCGCCAACCGTTCCGTTCTTATAGAAGCCGGGATTCCTGAGGAAAATATCGAAATGCCGAATCTCTGTACCGCGTGCAATCCCGATTTTCTGTTTTCACATCGTGCTTCGCACGGACAGCGCGGCAACATGGGCTCCTTTTTAAGTATCCGGTCTAAATATTAGCAGACGTCCTGCTCAGGAGGCCCGCCCATCTGTCTTCTGAGCCGTAAGACTGTGCCGCCCATGCCTCTTGGGGCCGGAGACCATACTAAATCAATGTTTCCCTGCGGATCCCGGATATGTCGGGCACGGCCATCAGGGAATAGTTTGTATGATAAATGACAAATCCCGGCTTTCCGCCGTTAGTTTTCTTTAAATTTCTTCTTAAAGTATAATCAATTTCAACCTTTGGCGCCTTGCGCCCCTTTGAAAACCATGCTGCGAGAGCGCCGGCCTCCTCAAAGGTTCTGTCAGGCACTTCCTTTCCTCCGCAGCGGACAATAACATGGCTGCCGGGAATGCCCTTTGCGTGGAACCACCAGTCATTTCCCGAAGCATATTTAAAGGTGAGTTCTTCATTTTGAAAATTGTTTTTTCCGACATACATATGGAAACCGTCGGAAGAAATAAAGGAAAGAGGCCGCGACTTCTCTTCACGGACCTTCCCTTTTTGAATTCCCTTTCTCTGAACGAAACCATATTCCGTCAGCTCGCGGCGGATCTCTGAAAGATCAGCTTCATTTTCCGCAAGGTCAATAGCCGTAAGGCACGCTTCCAGCTGATCGCGGTCGGCTTTAGAGGCTTCCAGCTGCACACGCGCAGCTTCTGACGTACGTTTCATTTTATTATAGCGTTCAAAGTAGTGCTGGGCATTCTGGCTGGCCGTAAGCGTGGGATCAAGAGGGATTTCAAGCGGTTCATTTGTATAATAATTTATTACGGATAGCTTTTTAGCCCCCTCTTCAGCTTCATAGCCATAGGTGTTGAGCATTTCTCCGTATATCCTGTATTTCTCTTTCTTTTCGGAATCCTGCAGCTGCTTTTCCTGCAATGCGCATTTTTTATTCGTGCGGTCAAGGGCTGTTGCCGTAACATGACGCAAATCCGAAGATTTCTGGCGGATGCGAGTCACGGCTTCCTTCTCGGCATAATAGTTCTCGAGGAGAAGGCTCATAGAACTAAAGGGCTTAGAATCCAGGGAACTGTATATTTTAAGCGGATAAGCCGCATATTCACAGGGCTCGCCTTCTTCATAAACAACGTTCGGTAAAAATCTCCCGTTTTTGATATCATCCATATGGGACGAAAAGACACGGAAAAGAGCCGCTCTTTCGCTTTGCGTAAGTTCCCTTGCCGTTTTGCGGGGCTCAACTTCTGCTTCGTAAATGAATTCCTGCGAAGCTGCAGGAGACAGCCCCGTGAAAATGCTGTACAGTGCTTTTACGATATCATAGCTTACGGTATCAATTCTCTCAGAAAAAACATCTTCCTCACACGTAAGGGGATTGACCTTCTCATCCGCACCGGGTATAAAGTAAGGACGGCCCGGAAGAACTTCACGCACAGAGCTCATGGACGATGGAACACGCTTGATGCTGTCTAGAATGACATCTTTTTCATCCGTCAGGATAATATTGCTGTATTTTCCCATAAGTTCTATAATCAGCTTCTTTTCGCACAGGTCGCCGAGCTCGTCATGATGCTGGATACGGAAAATAATGACACGTTCCAGCGAAGGCTGGGTAACGGAAAGAATCTGACCTCCCTGAAGATGTTTCCTAAGGAACATGCAGAAATTCGGTGCGGAAAGGGGAGCCTGTTTATTCTCAGACGAAAGATAAATAAGAGGAAGAGAAGCAGAGGCGCTCATAAGGAGGCGGTAAGCCGTCTTATTGCTTTTAATTGTCAGAAGAAGTTCGTCTTTCTCCGACTGGACAATACGGCTGATTCCTCCGCCGGTGAGTGTTTTATTCAGTTCATATACGACGGCTGCCGTCGTTATTCCGTCAAATGCCATAAGGGGAACCTCCGTAAATGTTTTCGGCGTGAATGATGCAGATGTCAAAAAGTTTTTCCTGCAAGCAGGAAACTTTTTGACTTTTGACGCTTGTTCTTTCCATGATGCCACGGATTGCTCCATCGCTTCGCGATTCCCGCAATCCTAAAAACATTCGGAATCCGCTCATTTACTTCGCAAATGGCTTCTTCCTCATGTTTTTGCGCGTCCAGGGTCAAAAAGTTTTTCCTGCAAGCAGGAAACTTTTTGACTTTTGACGCTTG
>DCDB01000079.1 GCA_002316215.1 Lachnospiraceae bacterium UBA1066
CAGCTGACTTTTTTCAGCTGACTTTTTTCAGCTGACCTTTTTCAGCCGGCCTTTTCAGCCGCCTTTTTCAGCTGACCTTTTTCAGCCGGCTTTATCAGCTGACCTTTTTCAGCCGGCCTTTTCAGCCGGCTTTATCAGCTGCCTTTTTAATAAGCCTTGCCCCAGTACACCAGCTTTTTAGCCGGTTTTCCGCAGCAGACGCAGACTGCGCCTTCAGGCGCCTCGCCTCCGTTAAACGGGATGCAGCGTGAGGTTGCCGTTGTGTCCGCCTTGATCTTATCTTCGCAGGCTTCATCGCCGCACCAGCAGGCTTTTATAAAGCCGGGCTTCTCATCCGCAAGCTTTTTAAACTCATCGTAATCATGGGCTTCATAAGTATGGGCTTCACGGAAAGCCAGTGCGCGGTCATACATATCCTTCTGGATCCGCTCGAGCATTTCCAGCGATTTCTCCGCTGCTTCTTCAATCTTAACCTGGACCTTCTCACGCGTATCCCTGCGCACAAGGACGCATTCGCCGCGCTCGATATCTTTCGGTCCCAGCTCGATCCTCATCGGAAAACCGCGCATCTCCTGATCGGAGAATTTCCATCCCGGAGAACGGTCCGTTGCATCCAGTTTAACTAAAATGCCGGCCTTCTTAAGGCTCTCCGTCAGTGCCTCCGCCTTCTCCATAACGCCTTCCGCCTTCTGGCGGATCGGTATCACAACGCACTGCGTCGGAGCAATCTTAGGCGGAAGCACCAGACCAGAGTCGTCGCCGTGCACCATAATAATGGCGCCGATCATACGCGTCGTAAATCCCCAGGATGTCTGGTAGACATATTTCAGGGAATTGTCCTTATCCGTAAACTGGATACCGAAGGCCCTGGCGAAACCGTCGCCGAAATTGTGGCTCGTTCCCGACTGAAGCGCCTTGCCGTCATGCATCAGGGACTCGATCGTATAAGTCTCTTCCGCTCCGGCAAACTTCTCCTTGTCGGTTTTCTGCCCGCGGAGGACCGGAATCGCCAGCACTTCCTCGCAGAAATCGGCATAGACATTCAGCATCATAATCGTACGTTCCTGCGCCTCTTCAAAGGTCGCATGGGCTGTATGCCCCTCCTGCCACAGGAATTCCCTTGATCTTAAGAACGGACGCGTTGTTTTTTCCCAGCGCACAACCGAGCACCACTGGTTATAAACCTTCGGAAGATCCCTGTAGGACTGGATATCCTTCTTATAAAGATCACAGAAAAGTGTTTCCGATGTCGGACGGACGCACATGCGCTCCGGCAGGGGATTCAGGCCGCCTTCCGTCACCCAGGCAACTTCCGGGGCAAAGCCCTCAACATGATCCTTTTCCTTATCCAGAAGACTTTCCGGGATAAAAAGCGGAAGATAAACATTTTCCACGCCTGTCGCTTTAAAGCGGCGGTCAAGCTCATTCCGTATATTTTCCCAGATGGCATAGCCCGCCGGCTTGAAAACCATAAAGCCCTTGACGGAAGTATAGCCCGTCAGTTCCGCCTTCTTGACGACATCCGTGTACCACTGCGCAAAATCAACGTCGCGCGCGGTGATCGATTCTACAAGTTTCTTTTCTTCTGCCATGACAAAACCCCCTTAAGTTCCGGTATCAGACGGTAATCTTGATTTCCCTGTTGGTTCTCGTGTATTTGTAGTACCTGACTCCGGCCGCATCCAGCATTCTCTTGGATGCAATAACCACCGGAGTATCCGCATATTTATCACAGTCGTAAATGACAGTCTTAATGCCCGCCTGGATGATGGCTTTGGCACATTCGTTGCACGGAAACAGCGAGACATAAAGTTTTGAGCCCTCAAGGCTGCCGCCCCTGTAGTTAAGGATGGCATTCAGTTCGCTGTGCGTGGAATAAAAATATTTATTGGTGAGCGGGTCGTCGCCGTCGCGGTTCCACGGAAAATCATCATCCGAGCATCCTTTCGGGAAACCGTTATAGCCCATAGACAGGATCTTATTGTCCTCGCTCACAATGCAGGCTCCCACCTGCGTATTCGGATCCTTTGAGCGCAGGCCGCTTAAAAATGCGACCCCCATGAAGTACTCATCCCAGCTTAAATAATCACTTCTTTTTTCGCTCATAATTTTTCCTCATTTCGTTCCGAAAATACGGTCTCCTGCATCTCCGAGCCCCGGCACGATGTAGCCGATGTCGTTCAGGTGATCATCCAGCGCTCCGATATAAATATCCACGTCGGGATGCTCCTCCTGAAGCTTCTTTACGCCGTCCGGTGCGGCAATAATGCAGAGGAAACGGATGTTGCGGCAGCCGTGTTTTTTAAGCTGCGCGATGGCATCGCAGGCCGAACCGCCCGTTGCCAGCATCGGATCGACGACAAAAACGTCGCGCTCTTCAATATCCTGCGGAAGCTTGCAGTAATACTCCACCGGCTTCAGCGTCTCGGGATCGCGGTAAAGACCGATATGACCGACCTTAGCGGCCGGTATCAGCGTCTGCATTCCCGGAACCATTCCGAGTCCTGCACGCAGGATCGGAACGATAGCCAGCTTTTTGCCCGCGAGCCTCTTAGCCACGGTCTTGCCCATCGGTGTTTCCGTCGGGCAGTCTTCAAGTTTCAGGTCACGCGTCGCTTCAAAGCATTCCAGCATGGCAATCTCGCCGACCATTTCGCGGAAATCTTTCGAGCCCGTGTCCTTATCGCGGATAATGCCGATCTTGTGCTGAATAAGCGGATGATCCATAATAACTAATTTCCCCATGTTAGCCTCCTCAAGCTTTTATAATGTGGTGTCCGGCCGCTTTCAGCAGCCGGTTCATGATTGCCTGTCCCATGCGCGGGGTCTCAAAGGATTCCGAAAAAATAAGATCCACCCCGTCTTCATCAAATTCTCTGAGCACGGAAAAAAGCCTGCGTGCAATTGTTTTGTCTGTTTCCCTGCTGCCAATGTCCTTTACATCCGCAGCCGTATAGGCTGACGATGTTTCATCCGCAGCTATAACGCCGACTTTCTTTCCTTCCGAAACGGCCTGCCGCGTCAGCTCGTTGATCTTTTCTATGACCGCTTCTCTTTCCCCCTCAACAACCGAAAGATCTGCTTTCGGCGCATAATGGCGGTAGCGCATGCCGGGAGCTTTGGGGCGGACATTTTTATTTTCTTCCGCATTCAGAATGCCCGGATCGATTCTTACTGTTCCCAGTACTTCTTCCAGCATAGACTTATTGATATAGCCCGGCCTTAAGATCACCGGCGGATCTTCCGTAAAATCCACAATCGTCGATTCAAGTCCGATCCGGACTTCCCCTCCGTCCAGGATCATATCGATCCTGCCCGACAGATCCTGTGCGACATGTTCGGCGCGGGTCGGGCTCGGACGTCCGGAAGTATTAGCCGAAGGTGCCGCTATATATCCGCCCTCTGCACGTATAAGGGCAAGCGCGATCGGATGATTGGGCATCCGGACGGCCACCGTGGAAAGTCCGCCGCTGGTCTCCTTCGGCACGAGATCCGTCTTATTGAAAATCATCGTAAGCGGTCCCGGCCACCACTTTGAAGCAAGAAGCCGGGCCTTTTCCGGAACTTCCCGCACAATCGGATACAAATGCTCCATATCCGCAATGTGGACAATCAGGGGATTATCCGACGGGCGTCCTTTTGCCGCATATATTTTCTCGGAAGCCGCAGGGTTCAGCGCATCCCCGCCGAGCCCGTAGACCGTCTCCGTCGGAAATGCGACGAGTCCGCCCGCTTTCAGGATGCATCCCGCCCTTTCAATAGCAGCGGCATCAATATTCTGCGGATCAAGTTTCAGGATGCAGGTATTCATTGAACACTGCCTTCCGCCATATCTTTATCCGCAGAGGATTCCGCCGCTTTTGAATCAGCCTGCTGCGCACAGCCGGCCTGCGCCTTGCTTTCTGCTCCGGAGGACGATCCTGCAGGCGCTTTTTCATCAGACAGACCCTCGCTTACTGTGCCGTCGCCTTCATCGTGCAAAGCGCCGCCTGCCGCCTCATCGTCTTCATCGTCCAGACCTAAATCCGCTGTAGTAAAATGCAGTTCTCCGGTCTCAAAGCCTTCACCGGCCTCGTCAAAATCATCCAGATCCGATTCTTCGGCAGTATCTTCATTTTCCTCATCTTCCTCAGACACGTCGATATCACGCATCGAAGCAGGCATGCTCTGGATAATTTCATGGACTTCTTTGTAAGACTGCATAAATTTTCTCTGAACCTGATTGATCAGCTCGACAACTTCATTCAATTCATCCTGGACGGCAAGATATTTCTTCTTCCCGTCAGCCAGCTTTGCATCCACTTCATCCTGGACTGAATCCACCCTGTTCTTCGCTTCAGACGAAGCGTCGGAAAGCATCCTGTCCGAACGCGTCTTGGCATCATAAAGGATTTTCGCCGCTTCTGTCCTGGCATCGCTGACGATTTTATCACCTTTTACCTGTGAATCATAGACAAGGGCGCCGATTTTATCGTAATTATCAATGTATTTCTTGTATCTCGTCTCGATTTCATTCTCAAGCCTCTCGCGCTGCTCATCCTTCTGGATAATCCGGCTTTTAAGCTCAGCAATCATCTTGTCGCGGTTCTTGATTTCCTTCTCAAGATCAGCGGCCTGCTTCGCGTGCTCATCCTCCTGTTTCTGTACGTAAGCGATCACCTCGTCCTTATCAAAACCCTTCACGAGAACCGTTTTAAACATCTGATAATCATACATGGCATTATCCTCCTTTATTCCGAAAAACACATTTCACCGGCTTGTCCGTCCGGTTGAAATTGACGCCTCACTTAAGATACTGGGAAATGACGCCCCATATATCCGATGTTTCGAGCCCCATCTTCCATTCCGCGGCGCCTGCGCAGCCCGCGTCTTTAATAAGCTTCATTTTCTCGGCTATTGATTCCGCATCCTCAAGCCATATCTGGTAATAAGCATCGCTGTCCTGGAGCTCCGCGTAGTTCTGCCCAGTGTCTTTGTCCCAGTATTTCGCCATATTGTGATCCGTGACAAAGGCTTCCGCCTCGGACATCCCGTAAGCCTTGCTCTCGGGCGTCTTTGAACTGCCCGTTGTCCACAGGCGTGTAAAAAACGGGATTGCAATAACGGTCTGCGCCGCCGGAACTTCGCTTAACGTATCCTCAATGCCTTTTTTTACAAATGGCAGGGAAGCAACGGAACCGGCTTCCTTCGAACCGCTTGTATGCTCATCATAACACATGCAGACGACATAATCCGCCACGGCTGCCTGCTCGGTACGATCCAGATACTCCGTATAGGTCGGCACGTAGTTGTCCACGGACAGCACAAGGCCCGCATTCCGGCATTCCACCGAAAGTTCCCGGATAAACTCCAGGAAATACGGTGCGCACTCTTCCGTTACATTTTCAAAATCGACATTGACGCCGTCGGCTCCTGCCGTCTTCACGTCGGAAATAACGGTTCCGATTATTTTTACACGCGCCGGCTCCGAAGAAAGCGCCGCCTTCGTATCGGTATTGGTATTGACCTTTCCGTCAAAGTCATTAACAACCGCCCATACCTCGTATCCTTTATCATGCGCCTTCTGGACGTAAGTACTGCTTACAAGGGAAGTCAGGCTTCCGTCATCCGAATCCAGGAAAAACCAGGTCGGCGCCAGCGTATTAATGCCGGTGACATTTGCAAGCGACGTATCCAGGGCTGCATTCGAGGCCTGGCTCGTCGTCTGGTGGAACGCCATATTGATCTTATAGTCTTTCTCTATATGCGTATAAGCTCCGACCGGACTCGTATGGTCTGTCTTTTTCTCGTATTCGCTTCCCAGATACTTGTCTTCAATATAGCCGACAAAACCGCTGTCGGAAGCGACGTGCGTCCAGCCGCTGATTTTTCCGTCAGAAGCCGTTCCGTCAGAAGCTGCATCCGTGACGCGAAGCGTCTGTCCTGCCGTAACGTCCTCGATAATCGGGCTTTTAATACCGGCCTTGTAGCGGATGCAGGCATCCTCTTTTACATCAGCCGCCGCATAGTCCCAGTCATTTTTAATGACAATCCTGTCGGGATCCGTATAGGCGGTGCTCTCCATATCCGTATACTTCGTTATAAAGTCCAGGGAAATGTAAAGCGTACCGTCAACTGTCCTTGCATCAGAGGAAGCGCTTCCGTCTGCAAGATTCAGCGTGATTTTATCCGTCGGTGTGGTCGTGATGAGAAGCTGGGCGGAAGCATCGTAAAAGATACGGGGATTCACATAAGAACTGACACTTGAATAATCAATGAAGGTTTTTCCGTCAATGTTCTTTCCGAAAGTCTTTGAAACGTCTGCTCCGGCAATGACAGCGATATCACCGTCTGAAACACCATAGTACTGCGATAAATCCATATGCGTCTTCGTCGGCGTATTCCGATCGATAAAGAAAGTTATTATTCCGGCCACTGCGACGACTGCCGCCAAAAGCAGGACAGCCTTCACTGGCGATGCTTTTTTTTTCATTTCACCTCGCAAGGGCCGCGGCATCCGTCTTTACATGTCTGCGGTCCCAATCATCTTTTAAAAGACATTTTACCATTATTCGCCTCTTTCGTAAACAAAAAAAGGGCTCCGTCCGGTGTTGGTGCACTTTGAGATCGCTCGTTTTACCGGAGAGCCCTTTATATTCAGTTACGGCAGCATTCCGTTTTTCTCCTCCGGCCTTCTGCCTTCGGATTTCCGGACTGCCGGATCTACAGACCGATTCTCATGAAGCTGACTTTTTTCACCCTCCCTTCCTGATCGTACAGATTGTCGCGCATATAAGTCGCGGCCGTATCATAAGCCATGGTTTCAGCAAGGCATTTCGGCGTCGTCTCATTTCCTTCCGGATAAAAAAGGCGGCAGCCGGATTCCTTAAGCCCGCGGAATTCCTTATAATACGACTTGAAGCTTTGTCGCTTTGTTTTAGGCATAGTTCCGTATAACTCCGTTTCCGTGAGAGTTTTTTGAGATTCCTTAAAATGAACTTAAAGCTTGAGTGGACCGAACGAAAGAACTCCCGTTCGTAAGAAGGCCTTCTTCTGATTCCACATTATGCGTGGGGAATCCGCATCCGTCAATGGATTAGTCGAAAATGCCGTAAATGTTGCAATCAAAGCAGGCCGAAAGCGGATTTTGTGCAACTTACGGCACGCGGAAACCGCATAAAACCGGATTTATGAAATAAGAATGAAGTCGTTTACATGCCGCTTTTCATGGCTTATAATTTAAGCAAAGCAGTTATGGGACAGCCTGCTTTTAAACAGCGGACAGGCAAATAGGCACCGGAAAATCCGGCGCCGGGAAGTGACAGAATGAAGATAGAAAAAATCAGTGATAAACAGATACGCTGCACACTCACGTCAGAGGATCTTGCGAGCCGTCAGCTGAAAATCAGCGAGCTCGCCTACGGAACGGATAAAGCCAAAGAGCTGTTCCGTGACATGATGCTCAGGGCGCGCAAGGAATTCGGCTTTAACGCGGAGAATATTCCGCTCATGATTGAAGCGGTTCCCGCAAGTGCCGACAGCATCGTGCTCATTATAACGAAAGTGGATGATCCGGAGGAGCTCGACACGCGCTTCTCCAAGTTTACGTCCTCCAAACCTTCTTCAAGCGAAGATATCCAGATCGCCGGAGCGGACGAAGTCATCGATATGCTCCACAAGATTTACGAATCCAAAGCCAAGGCCTCCAGAACAAATAAACCGTCAGAAGACGGCAGCGTCTCCAAAGAGGAGAAAACCCCTGAAGGACAAGTTCCCGAAGTAAAGAACGTCCCGAAGAAGAAAGAGCAGAAGATAACGTCGGTTGATCTTGTCCGGCTCTTCCAGTTCTCCTCCATCGATAACGTTATAAATGCCTCGCGGGCTCTCGGAACCTTCTATAACGGCTCCAACTCCCTCTTCCGTCTGAAAAAGAACGGAATTTATCAGCTTGTCATCCATCAGGGCGTGCTTTCCGCCGTTGCTTTCAACAAGGTCTGCAACGTCCTCTCGGAATATAGCAAAAGCCAGACCTACACGCCGGCAGCCGAAGCCCACCTTGCCGAGCATGAAGTCGTCGTTCTCCCGAACCGCGCGCTGCAGAAACTCCGCGAGCTCGGCTGAACGGGAACATTCCCAAACGTTATCGAATCCCCGGAGACAGTCCCCACCCGCGCGTTATTTCGAATCCCCGGGGACAGTCCCCACCCGCGCGTTGTTTCTGAAGTCGCTCGGAGATACGCCGTAAAGGCCTTTGAAAGTCTTCATAAAATGCTTGGGATTGGCGTATCCGACGCGCAGGCTGATCTCATTGATGCGGACATCCGTCTCTCTGAGCAGTTTTTTCGCTTCCTCCATACGCAGATCCCTTAAATAATTGACGAAATTCTTTCCTGTGTACTGTTTAAAAGCATAGGAAAACATAGAATAATTCATTTGTATATAATTGGAAACGGTCGCCATATTCAGATCTTTCGTGTAATTTTCCCTGATATACTCTTCGGCCTCCAGAATCTTCTTTTTCTCTTTCCCGTAGTCAATTTTTATTCCGACGCGTTCATGGATATCCAGCAGCTTTTCCATCAGGGCGCCGCTGTATTCCTGCAGGCAGTAAAATGAAAGGACGCGGCGCAGCGGCGCAAGCTCTTCTTTCGTAACAGCCGTCTTATAGGTTTCTTCCAGCGCATCGAAAAAGCCGGGCATCACCGACAGGAAATCGTCCGGGCTGATGCGGCCGCTCTTTACGATCTGGAAAAAATAATTCCAGTATTTCAGCATCTCTTCCATGCTCGCTCCGCCGACAATCTGGACACGGCGGATTCCCGCTTCTTCCGTCAGCATTTTCCGGGCATCTTTAATCAGGACTTCAGGGATCCTGTGCTCGCTCTCATTCCATGTAACCTCGTGCCTGTTCTCACAAAAAGCCGTCTTCCACGCGCCCAGAGCTTCCCTGTAGGCTTCTTTCAGCCCGTCAAACACCTCATGCCTGCTGCTGATGCCGATATAGGCATTGTGAAAGGCAGAATCCGGATCCAGGACATCCGGAAGTTCATCCGTCACAAGGATAGCGCCGTTCGCCGTCCGACCGATCAGAATGCCCGGGGCATTCTCAGCAGGCTCATCGTAATCCCCCATACAGCAGACATAGTAGCCCTGCGGAAAATTGTCAGTAATATACTTCTTAAGCCTCGTAAGCTCCGAAGGATCCTGGCGGTCATTCAGGAGATAATACCGGAGCTGCAGGATCTGCATTTTCCGGCTTTCCATCTCCTCCGCCTCACCGGCCTCGATCTCCGCTTCGAACTTCTTCAGGAACTCCGTGATTTTTTCCTGTTCCACCGGTTTTAGAATATAGCCGCGGACTCCGTAATGCATCATTTCGACGGCGTACGTAAACTCGTCGTAACCGCTGACGGCAAATGTCAGAGGCTTGTGCGGCAGTTCCTGCATACTCTTCACCAGCTCAATCCCGCTCATGCCGTCCATGTTGATGTCCGTCATCATAACGTCGATTTTCTGTTTCTTAATAATCTCAAGTGCTTCCTCACCGCTTGCGCATTCAATGATATTCCCGATCGGAACCTCGCTCCGCTCGGCCATAATGCGCAGTTCTTTTCGGATCAGTCTCTCATCTTCCACAATCAGCACTGTTTTCATCATTCGCACCCGTGTTCCGTTTGACTTACCCAGCCGCAGAACCCAAACTCCGTTACTATAATATCATTATTAACCCCGTAAAAGTATAAAATGTCCCGACTTATCAAAATTCAATGTATACAACCTGTCACTTGCTTTTTTGCTCTTTTGCTCTTTTGC
>DCDB01000186.1 GCA_002316215.1 Lachnospiraceae bacterium UBA1066
GTTTTTTTTATGATTTTGTTATAAGATGTGTATTAATACAAATGTCAAAAGTCCGAAAAGTTACTCGCTTTTACGGATAAACTTTTGACCGCGTGTAGAGATATAGGTGTCGGAAACACAATTTCAGCTTACACATTCCGTTTTGATTCAGGAGGTTTCCAATGTCTGCCAAGAATACTGTCCAGGTACTGATTGCCGGTAAAGTGACACGGCTTTCGGGTTATGAAAGTGAAGATTATCTTCAGAAGGTTGCGGCTTATCTGAACCACAAAATCAGTGAGCTGGGTGCAATTAAAGGCTTTAACCGTATGCCTGCGGAAACGAAAAGCACACTTCTTTCGCTGAATGTGGCTGATGATTATTTCAAAGCGAAGAAACAGGCGGAAGTTTTTGAAGAGGATCTTCAGACCAAAGACAAAGAACTGTATGATCTCAAGCACCAGATCGTGAGTCTTCAGGTTGAACTTGACAAAATAAAATCTGAAAAAACAGGCTGATAAATCTTTGTTGGCATTTCTCTGGCAGCTGCATACAAAGATTCTGTAATATTTTGTTAACCAGTGATCTTTATGAGTGTGCATAACGGAAAAAGATACCTGGCAGGCGCCGGAAATAGAAGAAACAGATGTTAGGGAAACGGCAGGCGGCGTATACAGTGCTTTCAAAGAATCTGTTTAAAATATGCCGGTATGGGTTCGTGGCTTGAGCCCTGTCGTTGTTTCGTGAAGCATCAGTTGCGGCTGATGCTTTTTTTATTTTTCAATGTAGATACGGCTGAGAATAAAGGCTGGTACCCGTACGCTGTTTTTACGGACTTTCTTTTTTACATGAGAGGATAATATGAAAACAGAACTGCTTGCTCCCGCCGGCTCTGCCGCAGGCCTTAAGGCGGTTATTGCCGCCGGCGCGGATGCGGTCTATATCGGGGGAACGAAGTTCGGGGCACGTGCTTTTGCGGATAATCCATCCCCGGAAGAGCTTGTTTCAGCTATCGATTATGCGCATCTGCGCGGTGTTAAGGTATATCTTACGGTAAATACCCTGCTCAGGGAGGATGAACTGTCGGAACTTCCCGCGTATCTTCTGCCTTATTATCTTCACGGACTGGATGCCGTCCTTGTCCAGGATTTCGGTGTGCTGTCAATTCTCCACAGATATTTTCCCGATCTTGCACTGCATGCGAGTACCCAGATGACTCTGACAGGACCTTATGGCGCGGAATACCTGAAAAAATACGGAGTAAAGCGCGTTGTTCCGGCGCGTGAGATGTCGCTTGATGAGATCGCTGCTATTTCAAAAAAAAGCGGGATCGAGACAGAAGTTTTTGTCCACGGCGCCCTGTGCTTCTGTTACTCCGGACAATGTCTTCTTTCTTCGATTCTGGGAGGCAGAAGCGGCAACCGGGGAAGATGCGCGCAGCCCTGCAGGCTTTCGTATTCTGTGAAAAATGGATTTGCAGGGGATCTTTTGAGTCCTAAGGATCTGAATACCCTGCGTCTTCTTCCGGAAATCATTCGCGCAGGCGCTGATTCTCTTAAGATCGAGGGGCGGATGAAACAGCCGGAATATGCTGCCGGTGTTGTTTCCATTTACCGAAAATATCTTGATCTTTATGAAAGCGGGCGGCCATATGAGGTTCGTTCCGGGGATGAAAGAGAGCTTTGGACACTTTACAACAGGGATGGTTTTACTGATGGCTATCTTAAGCGGCGCAACGGGCCCGAAATGATGGCTTTTAAGCGTCCGATACTTACTTCGCAGGAGGAGGACGCAAGAAACCGGCTTTACGGTGAAATGCGCAGACGCTTTATTGAAAATGAAAAGCCTGTCGGGGTACGCGGCGTATTTTGCGCTGCGCCCGGGAAAAGGATGCGCCTTGAGCTGACCTGCGGAATTTACACGGCCTGCGCAGACGGAGAAACTGCGCTTGAAGCGGTGAACCAGCCGCTCACGGAGGATCGCATCCAAAGCCAGCTGCAGAAAACCGGCGGTACGGGATTTTTATTTACCGACCTTAAGATAAGACTTGAGGGCCGCGTGTTCGTGCCGATGAAGTCTTTGAACAGCTTAAGAAGAGACGGGCTTGAAAAACTGGAAAATGAGATGCTGAGGAGCTTCAGGCGGAACGAAACAGGCGCCTTCTCTGAAACAGAAGACAGAACAGGCGATGAAGCCGACGGCAGAGCAGGCGGTAAATCAGACAGTAAAGCAGACAGTAAAGCAGACAGCAAAGCAGTCATTAGATCAGACGTTAGAGCAGACGTTAGAGAAGACGTTAGGGGAGACGTTAGAGCAAATGGTAAAGCAGACGATAGATCAGATGGTAAAGCAGACGTTAGAACGGCCGGAAAAGCAAAAGATAATGAGAATGCGGCGGATAATGTAATTACGGATAAGAAAGATCGTGAAGAACGGGAATTGACCGTATCCGCTTCCGTCGAAACAGAAGAACAGTTCAATGCCCTTTTGGATATAGAAGACATATCTTTGATCTATGTAAGTGATGCTCTTTTAAGAAATGAAGCCGGAAAAGATGGAACCTTTCGGGATATTGCACTAAAATTCTTAAATCTTGCTAAAAAGCATGGAAAAGAGATGGCGATTGCTTTACCATATATCGAGCGGATGGACACGAAAGTAAGTTCCAAAGAAGAAATTGATTTCCTGATGAAAGAAGGTCTTTCCGGCTTTTTGATCCGGAGCTTTGAATCACTTTCAAGACTGGCATCTGAATGTCCGCAGTCCATGCTGATCTCTGACAGCAGCCTTTATACGATGAACAACGAAGCCGGACGCTTTATTGAGGAATCCGGCTGCCGAAAGGATACGGCGCCTCTGGAACTCAATCGCCGGCAGCTTTACGGAAGGGACTGCCGAAGAAGCGAAATCATAGCTTACGGTTTTCTTCCGCTCATGGTCACCGCGCAGTGTTTAAGGAAAAACACAGAAGAATGTACCGGCCGTACCGGACAGTTTTTGCTGAATGACCGTAAAGGCAGTCATTTTCCAGTAAAAAATGAGTGCATTTTCTGTTATAATATCCTCTATAACAGCGTTCCGCTTTCCCTTCTGGATGAGGGAAAGGCAATCCGACGGATGGGATTTTCTTCGGCGCGGCTTTCTTTTACAATGGAGAATGCAACGGAGACAGCAGCTGTTTCCAAAACAGCGGTTGAGGAGTATATTTATGGCAGGGAAACAGGCGGATTTACAGGGGAACACACAAAAGGACACTTCAACCGGGGAGTAGAATGAATATTCTGACACAGCTTTCGAAATATCTGTTTATTGTCTTTATGCTGCTTTTTGCGCTTGAAGACTACACCTATTTCGGACACAAAACGGAAGAGAAAAGAAAAAAGGTTCTCCATAAGCAGATCGCGATCATCTTCATCACGGTCATACTCGGCTATGTTATTATTTACCTGAATACGCAGAACCTTATGACGCTTCTTCTCCTGGCCGGCATTATCGTCTACTTCATCGTGACACTTTCGTGCTACAGGCTGGTTTACAGCAAGGCTTCCATGCTTCTGGTAAATAATATGCTTCTGCTCCTTTCCGTCGGTTTTATCATCATCGCGAGGCTGAACCTTACGGAGGCCTTAAAGCAGTTCATGATTGCCGCAGGCGGAACGATTGTAGCTTTTGTTATCCCGGTCATTATCCGAAAAATGAAAGTCCTTTCGAAACTGACCTGGTTTTATGCCGCAGTCGGAATTGCCGCCCTCTGCGTCGTTCTGGCACTGGCGACTGTGAGCGGAGGCGCGAAGCTTTCACTTTCTGTCGGAGGCATTACGATTCAGTTTTCGGAAATCGTCAAGATCACACTTGTATTCTTTATGGCGGCGAAGCTTTCGCGCGACCGCTCTTTTAAATCCGTGCTTGTGACCTCCATCGTGGCGGCCGCCCATGTCGGCATTCTGGTGCTGTCGACCGATCTTGGGACAGCTCTCGTCTTTTTTGTAACTTATATCGTTATTGTATTTGTTGCGACCAGACGGCCGGTATACGCTTTAGCAGGCCTTGGCGCCGGCGTCCTTGCGTCTGTTGCCGCCTACTACCTTTTTGCTCATGTGCGAAAGAGAGTGACCGCCTGGAAGGATCCCTTCGCCGTCTACAACACTTCGGGCTATCAGATCGTCCAGGGACTTTTTGCCATCGGTGCGGGGGGCTGGTTCGGAACGGGTCTGTGCAAAGGCGCCCCGGACACGATTCCTGTTGCTTCGAAAGATTTTGTCTTTGCGGCTATATGCGAGGAATTCGGCGCCATATTCTGTATCTGCCTGATTCTTGTCTGTATGAGCATGTTCCTTTTAATCGTTAACATTTCCATGCAGATCCATAATCGTTTTTATAAGCTGGTTGCTCTCGGGCTTGGTACAGAATATGCTTTTCAGGTTTTCCTGACCATCGGAGGCGTGACAAAATTCATACCGATGACCGGAATTACATTGCCGCTTGTAAGTTACGGCGGCAGCTCGGTACTCAGTACGATTATCATGATTGCCATTATTCAGGGACTTTATATCCTCAGGGAAGATGAAGGAGAGGAACTTGAACGAAAAAAACAGGAACTACGAAACTGATGCGGAAGAAGATATCGGCCGCGATGTACGCGATATCCTGAACTCAAAAAAGAATGCGGGCCCGCAGATCCTTCCGGATACGGAAACAAAAAGAACCGGGACAAAACCTTCTTATCCGCCGCCGGAAGAAACGCCGGAAGAAAAGAAAGCGCGGAAGAAGGCAGGCGCGCCCTATGTTTTCGTGTCTTATGCGTTTGTGTTCATTTTCATCCTCCTTATCGGATATCTGGTCTATTTTAATGTTTTTCTTAAGGACAAGGTTTTAAGCAGTCCGTATAACAAAAGGAGCGATGCCCTTGCTGAGTATGTTGTCCGGGGTTCTATCAAAAGTTCAGACGGAGAGATTCTTGCCAGGACGGAAACGGACAGCAGCGGAAATGAGACAAGGAGCTATCCGTATGCGAATCTTTTTGCCCACACGGTCGGTTATGCGACAAACGGAAAAAGCGGGATCGAATCAATTGCAAATTATGATCTCCTGACCTCACATTATAATTTTATAGACAGGCTGGTTAATGAATTCCAGAACAAAAAGAATCCGGGCGATACGGTAGTGACGACTCTGAGTGCAAAACTCCAGAAATCATGCTATGATGCGCTTGGAGATTATAACGGCGCGGTTGTTGTCATGAATCCGAAGACCGGGGAAGTTCTTGCCATGGTGAGCAAACCGGATTTCGATCCAAATACCCTTTCGGATGATTGGCAGTCCATTGTTTCCGATGAAAACAGTACGGTGCTTCTTAACCGTGCGACGCAGGGGCTATATGCGCCGGGCTCTACATTTAAGATTGTTACGGCACTGTCATATTTCAGGAAGAATGCAACTTTCGACGGTTTCAGCTTTAACTGTGAAGGCGAGTTTACTTATTCGGATCATACGGTGCACTGCTATGACGGCGAAGTCCACGGGCAGGAAGACTTCACGGGAGCTTTTGCCAACAGCTGCAATTGTGCTTTTGCCAGCATCGGGCTTTCCATTGGCGCAGATGCCCTGAAGAGTACTTCGGAAGATCTTTTATTCAACAAGACGATTCCGACCGGCCTGGCTTATAATAAAAGCAAGTTTTCACTGACAGCCGATGAAGGGGATGCTGCCATGATGCAGACGGCATTCGGACAGGGCAATACGCTGACGTCGCCCTACCATATGGCCCTTATTGTTTCAGCTATTGCAAATGACGGAGTCCTTATGAAGCCGGAACTTATCAGCCGTATTGAAAATGCTTCGGGCGACAGCGTCTCTGAGACGCAGTCTGAAAAATTCAGCACGCTGATGACAAAAACGGAGGCGGAACAGCTCAGGAATCTTATGGCTGCCGCGGTAAGCGGAGGAACGGCGAAGGAACTTTCAGGCCTTAGCTATTCGGCAGGAGGAAAGACAGGGTCCGCAGAATATACGAAAGCAGACGGAACGACCGGAACCAATTCGTGGTTCGTGGGCTATGCGGGAAAAGATACTCCGGAGGTCGTGATTTCCGTTCTCGCGGAAGACGGAGGCGCAGGAAGTGAAACCGCTGTGCCGATAGCTCACGCAGTTTTTGATACTTTTTTTGAAAATAAGTGACAGACGCATTTTGATAAGCGAATGGTCTTTGGAGACATATATGCTGAAATGGTATCGGAATCTTTATATCGGGGACAGCCTGAAAAAGCATCATTTTAAAATGATCGCTGATCTAAATGCCGGAAGAAAGGTATTCGGGCGCTATTTGATCACTTTTCCGGTAAATGAAAAGAATCAGCTGGAAATCGTGAATACGGCTAACCTTGTTCAGAAATATGTTTACAGGCATACGCCGATGATCATAGGAATTGCCGGCTCGCACGAAGAGGCGGTGGAGATTGTCCTGGAAATCACAAAGGAGTGTGTCAGAAAGACGGGAGATGCTGAAATCCGGAATTTCCTGGAAGAAAAAATAAGCAACGGAATGTG
Source organism: Lachnospiraceae bacterium UBA1066 (assembly GCA_002316215.1). Lineage (GTDB taxonomy): Bacteria > Bacillota > Clostridia > Lachnospirales > Lachnospiraceae > Chordicoccus. Next base: position 6,526 of record DCDB01000186.1, read on the forward strand.
ACGTAAAATGGCGATTTTTCTGGGTATCTTAAAAATTATAGGCATTATACTGCTGGTCATCCTCGGGGTGATCCTGCTTATTGTCTGCCTGGTTCTTTTTGTGCCCATACGCTATTCTGCCCGCGGCCGTAAGGAAGAGAAGGAGATGGAGGGAAGCGTCCGGGTTACCTGGCTATTACATGCGGTTTCCTTCAGGCTGAAATATAGCAGCGGCGGAGAACTGGTAAAGGAGATTTCTTTTTTTGGAATATCGCTGGAAAGAATAAAAGCTTTTTTTGCGAAAAGAAAAGACAGGAAAAAGAAGAGCGCCGGGAAAAGAAAGAAAGAGCGCAGGAAAAAACGCATCCTGGAGCTAAAGAAAAAGGATCCGGAAAAATACGAGGCCTTGAAGGCTGAAGCCCTGAAGAAAAAGCAGGAAGCGGAAGAAGCAGAAAAGGCGAAGAACGCGAAAGAGGCCGGAACGACTAAAGAGGCCGGCGCAGCAAAAG
>DCDB01000144.1 GCA_002316215.1 Lachnospiraceae bacterium UBA1066
TGGCGTGCAAGAATGACTGAAATCGTCATGCCGGCAGGGCCGCCGCCGATCACTGCCGCCTTGATATGGTTTTTCTCCGGCGTTTCAAACTTCACCCTGTCAAGATAATTGTCGGAAATATAGTTTTCAATACTCGACCAGTGAATAGCCATTCCCTTTTTTCCCTGGATACAATGCCCCTCGCATTGCTTTTCATGGTCACAGACCAGAGAACATATAACGCTTAACGGATTATTGTCGAAAAGTGCCTTTCCCGCTTCATAGCTTTTTCCGTTCAGAAAGAGATCGATCATCTCAGGAATCGGAGTGCCTACGGGACATCCTTCCATACACTTAGGATTCTTGCATTTTAGGCAGCGCCGCGCTTCATTTACCACATGAATAGCCATATCTTAGTCAGCATCCTCTCTTTTTGAAGCTTATCCTATAATGCAGATGCCCGGTAAGAAAGGGCATCTGCATCATCTTTACTCAAGAAAATTCAAAAGGCTTCGTCTGTCTTACGACATCCATGACTGTACCGTCACGGGCTTCAATAATGCCTACCACCCTGTCGCTGAACTGAACCCTTTCCGGTTTTCCGGAAATACGGTAAGCAATATCACGGAGTTCTTCAATTGTCTTAAACGGAAGATCCACGTCTTTCATGCAGTCGATAAGATCCTGCCTTGCCGGATTAATGGCGATTCCATAGTCTGTGACCACAACGTCAACAGATTCCCCAGGCGTCGTCACTGTCGTGACATCTGTGCAGACGGCCGGTATTCTTCCCTGGAGAAGGGGAGCTATGATAATGGAGCATTTTGCACAGGCAGCAGTATCCGGATGGCCGCCCTGGGCGCCGGTAATCACGCCGTTCGATCCTACAACCACGTTGACGTTAAAATGCGTATCCACTTCGAGAGCGCCCAGTATAACGAAATCCAGCTTGTTTACTATGGCTCCTTTATTATAAGGATCACAGTACTCACCTGCAGAAATACGGAAATGCTTCAGTTCCTTTACATCTTCCACTGCATCAAGGTCGAAATCCTGCGTGTCGAGAAGGCAGCCGACCTGTCCGTTTACCAGAAGATCGCACATCGGCTTGCTCATTCCGCCGACGCCGAAGCCCATATGGATATTTCTCTCCTGCATCACCTTAGCTAAAGAGACTGTCGATGCGATTGAAGCACCGCCAACACCTGTCTGATACGAAAATCCTTCTTTAAAATACGGCGTGTGAATAAGAAACTGCGTACAATAATCAGCCATCATGAGTTTTCTCATATCCGTCGTAGGTTTCGCAGCTCCGGTAGCAATCTTCGACGGATCTCCGACTTTATCTACCACAACCACATAGTCAACCTTAGTCTCACTGATATGGGCCGGGAAATTCGGATAAGGCTTCAGCATATCCGTAATCGCCACAACCTTGTCCGCATGATCCGCATCAACGATGGCATAAGACAGGACGCCGCAGTCGCTCTTTCCGCCGATACCACGGCAGTTACCGTAATCATCACAAGTCGGTGTTCCGATAAAGGCTATGTCGATACGTGTTTCGCCGGACTCTATTGCTCTTACACGTCCGCCATGGCTTCGCATAATCGCAAGCCCTTTAAGTTTCCCGGCTGAAATGGCTTCACCGATTTTACCGCGGACACCTGAAGACTGAATATTGGTAATCGTCCCGTCTTCAATATACGGAACAATTCCGTTCTGCGCTTTACCGAGCGAGCTGGCGCAGATTGTCAGGTCTTTAATTCCCATCTTGTGGATTTCATCCATCACCATCTGGACAACATAATCTCCTTCACGGAAATGATGGTGGAAGCTGATTGTCATGCCGTCTCTGATGCCGCATTTTACAAGTACGTCTGCGATGCTCGGAACGAGCTTGCTTTCTCTTCCGTCCATGACGACATGGGTCATGGGGCCATCCATTTTGTATGTGTATCCGTCTTTATAATGATTTCCCTGAAAAATTTCTTTACCGGTGATCTTTAATATTTCTTCCGGAATATCTCTGCCGACTGCATTTATCATTTTACAGTTCCCCCTTATATACGCCCGAAGCTTTGGCAAGTTCAATCGTACGCTTTGCACCGTCATAAAATGCAATATCAATCATTTTTCCATCAACCGTGAAAACGCCGATTCCCTGGGCTTTTTTACTGTCAATTTCTTTAACGACCTTTTCGGAAAATGCAATATCCTTCTGCGAAGGCGTGAATATCTCATGTACAATACGGATCTGACGCGGATTAATTATTGATTTTCCGTCAAAACCCATCAGATGGATGGTCTCCACATCTTTTCGGAAACCTTCAGTATCATTCAGATTTGTATAAACCTTATCGAAGCACTGCTTTCCTGCAGCCCGTGCGGCTATGATCAGATTCTGTCTCGCTCCCATAAGCTCAATACCGGTACCTGTAATGTGCGTCTGCAGATCCTTTGTATAATCACCGCCGGATAAAGCAATCCCGAACAGCCGCTCCGAAGCATCGCAGATATCCAGAGCTTTCATAACGCCCCTGGCCGACTCAATCGCCGCCATGAGAAGCGTGGATCCTTCCGGACGCCCGAATTCCTTTTCTGCTGCCAATACCTTTTCCTCGACTAAATGAATGTCCAGAGCACTTTCGGTTTTGGGAATACGGATGGCATCGCAGCCTCCGGCAACGGCACAGCGGATATCCTCCTGCCAGTACGGCGTATCAAGACCATTGATACGGATGACACGCTCCACTCCGTGATAATCAATTTCTTTCAGCGCATGGTAGAGGGAGAAGCGCGCCGCATCTTTCTGGTTTTCGGCAACGGCATCCTCAAGATCCAGCATGATGGAATCCGGTTTGTAAATATACGGATCCTTAATAAGTCCCGGTTTCTGTGCATTTAAGAACATCATTGTCCTTCTAAGGCGTTTCATATTCGGATTCTTCATTGAATCGCACCTCCCCACGGCAGATCATTATACTGATTGCAGGAGCGGTAAACAGCTCCTTCGATTCTGGCTTTCAGCGTGCAGTCCAGAGCACCTTTATCGACAATCTTGATCTTTACATTATCAATTCCGAGCCTTTTAAGAGTATCATAGGTAATCTTGCGGATTTGGAGACCATATTGATTAATAACGGCACTCTCCAGCTCAAATTCAATCTTCCCATCACCCGGCTCGACTGTAACCTGTGCATCACTGGATTCCAGCGTTCCTGCAATCCCCGGCTTTTGAATTATCATCTTTTCTCCTCTCTTGAAACATAAGCTTATTGTTATCCATTTGAAAACAGTCCCGAAGGGCCTTTCGCCTGGTTTTCCGACACATGCCGCTTTCTGTCTTTGGCACTTTTTTATTTGGTTCACTTTATCTTTGATACTCTTTACTTTGATGCTCTTTGCCTTTGGTGCTCATTTCAGCAGACCTTGTTTTAAATGATTCCGATAACAACACCGAAGATCAGGCAGATGATACTGACGCCCCAGGCCCAGAAGAATGATGTCTTGATATGATCCTTAATCTCTACTCCCGCAAGTCCGCATCCTAAGAAGGTTGCAGGTACTGCAGGTGTAACGAAGGTCGCGCAGTTGCGGCACACAACCATGGCAATACCTGTTGACAGCGGATTGACGCCCCACTGGGAACCAAGGGAAACAAGGACCGGAAGAATACCGTAAAAGTAAGAGTCTGTGCTGAAACCAAGGGAAACAGGAACGGAAATCACGCCGATGATAATCGGGAGATAAACTCCGAGGGAAGCCGGTATTCCGCCTGCTATGAGGTTGGCCATATTTTTCATGATGCCGGATTCGTCAAGCATTCCTAAGAAAACGCCGGCGCCGAACAGTGTAGAAGCCATCATGATAGCTGCATCCGCATGCCGTTTGAAAAGAAGTCCCTGCATCTTTGCACCGCCGTAATTGACGACGAGAGCGATCATACAGCCTACCATAAATGAAAAGTACGAAGGAACCGGAAGGAAAATGAGGCAGAGGATGACAGCAACCGTCAGGACAACATTGAAAATGAAAAGCTTGGGTCTTGCAAGACCTGCCCGTTCTTTGTCTTCCTCAATACTGTTCTGCTGCTCTTCAACCGTCTCCATCTGCGCCAGTTTTCCGTTCAGGCCGGCACCGCGTTTCTTCTCGATATTGCCCCAGATGACGGCTGTGATAAGACCAAGGACAAGTCCCAGCACCTGTACGGGAAGAAGATCTTTCCAGAGGATATTCGCATCCATATTCAGGATCGTTGCGACACGAAGCGTAGGTCCGCCCCAGGGAAGAAGGTTCATCGCGCCCATAGCCACAACGCAGATCAGCATCAGGGTCGTTGCTCTCATATGGAGCTTTTTGTAAATAGGAAGCATTGCGGGAATCGTAATCAGGAAAGTGGAGGCCCCGCTGCCGTCCAGGTGTCCGATCATTGCCACGATTGCCGTCATCACCGCCACGCCAACGACATTGTTTCCTACTTTTTTCAACAGTGCGTTGATGATTTTATCGAACATCCCGGCATCGGTCATGATTCCGAAAAACACGACGGAAAACAGGAACAGGCAGGCTGTGGGAGCTGTACTTGAAACCCCTTTGCTGATAAAGTCTCCGATATCGCTGATTGAAAAAGTT
>DCDB01000037.1 GCA_002316215.1 Lachnospiraceae bacterium UBA1066
CCTGGGTGTGTCGCTGCTCCGGGCGTTTCACAATTTTGGGGCATTTTACCTGCCTCAGCCCCTGACTTCCCCGCAGGTCGGGCTGATGTCCGGTCCTTCGTCGGAATGCATATAATTCGCCCTGAAATTCGCATTAATGTCGGCGATCTCCATCTTACCGTCGATGTAGGGCTGGTAAAGATCGTAGCCGAGTCCCCCGGCGCAGCCGTCACACTGGCCGCATTCGTTTCCGCAGGACGCGCGCACAATAGCCTCGCGCTGCTCCTTCGTCGTGTTTTTAATCAAGTATTCATCTGACATAATCCGCCTCCTCTTATTTCTTCATCTCTACGTAATCCCGGCCGACCGCCGGCTTCCGCGGCACTGGATCACGTGCCAAATCTTGATTTCTTTACGGACAGCACATAGTCCTGACTGCCTCGCATCGGCCAGTAATCCTTTACAGCGGCTTTCCTTCCCGGCCGACTTCCAGGTATTTATAAAGATTGACCGCATCCTGTATTTCCAGATCCTTTTCGCCGGCCAGGGACTCCAGGTGATGTGTGAGCTCATGCTCCAGCACTTCCTTTATTCTCGCACGAAGTGCGGTTTTGTCAAGTACGCCGCAGACATGGGCAAAGCTTCCGTAATAAAGGACGACGCGCCGGCCAAGTCCGTATTCGACGCGGTATTCACCGAGAATCGAGAGCTCGGTTCCGCGGCTTTTCGGGTGAAGCTTCCATACCGGGCTCGCCGAAACGCCTCCGTTCAGTTCCGTGTAATACTTCTCCGGAATCTCTTCGGAAACCTCCGCAAGCATTTCCTCAAACTCGTCAAATGAAACCATTCTGCTCCTTCCGCCGCCCGGGCAGCCCACGTACCGTCGCATCACATATGTAAAGAACTATTTCACATCCTGCGCAGATACGGCCATACCATCCGCCGCAGCCACCGCCTGCACCGTCACGCCATACCATCCGCCGCAGCCTGAAACGTCGTGCCATACCTTCCGTCGCAGCCATATTCCTGCCTGCCCTGCCATACTGCCCGCCAGATCGTGCTGCAAAACGTCATCCCTCCAGCGTTTTTAGCCTTTCCCCGAACACCCTGGAAAAGGCCTCCGCGCTCTCCTCGTACATATGCCCGTCATAATCCGCATAAGCGGCATTTGTCGTATCAAGTCCCTCAAGACGGTCGTTGTTGTAGTTGGCATAAGTAAATCCATATTGATCCGCCAGCGCACTCATATAAAAGCCCGCCTGATCGAAATTATCTTTTCCCGCTTCATAAGTATCATCCGGTACGGGCGTCGTCACAACTACGAGAGAAATATCATTTTCCTTACAATAAGATACAATCCGGAGGAAATAGGCAACGTCGCTCTTCTGGATCATGTCATCTGTCCAGGGCCGCACGGTCACAGCATCGTCCCAGCGCGCATTCTTAATCGCGATGAAGCCCTTATCCGTTACGGACTGGCGGTCCGATTCAAAAGTTCCCGTCCCGTAATCTTTATAATCATCGGTTCCTTTTACATAAAGGTTCGTCCCGATGTCATAGATGCGGTCACGGAAAAAATACCACGGTGCGCTCCAGGTCCTGAAATCAGCATTCCACATCTTGGCATAGAAATATTGCATTTTGGTAAAAGACCGCCTCATTGAATAATAGGTCAGGGCGTAGCTGCTGTCTGTCTCCTGTGCCGAAAGCCAGTAAGTAGAATCAAATTCGTAAATGAGCCTCCCCGGCTTATTGGCGATACAGGCATCCTTAAGAAGATAGTAGCTGTCCACAGGGAATTCTTCCCCCTGCGCCGCATTATAGGTTGTGCGTCCTGTGATTCCCCCGAGCACATCAGGATCAATATTCGTCGCTCCGTGCGAAGATCCCAGGATCAGATCGTCATACGTATTATTTTCAACGGCATGTACCTTCATCCGCGTAAAAGTATAGGGAATCATCAGGTAATCAAGAGTCAGGCTGACCGCAGCAAGGATGCCGACGAAAAGCGCCGCCGTAAGGATCCGCTTAAAAATTCGCATAAATGAACCCTCCCACAGAAAGCGGCCGGTTGCCCAGAAGCACAAGACAAAGGACAAGGGCAAGAAGCAGGACAAAACGGACAGGAAGCGGCTTTGAGAGTATCGCCCCTGCGACATCCTTCTTTCTTTCCTTCTGTACACTCACGAAAAAAACGACAGCCATCCCGAAAATGACACACAAAAAGACAGCGGCAGACGAACCCGCCCAGGTACTGTCCGAACTTACAACGGAAGAGGAGAAGCGGAATTTCAGGATACTGTCCCGCATCATGACAAGCGCCTGCCGGATACTGCCCGAACGGTCAAAATACCAGCTTATATTAACAAGCATAAAGGTTCTCAGGATCTGAAAAACCCGGAAGCCGCGGCTCCCGTCCGAAATATGCAGCGCCTTTTTCGCCTTCCGGTAAGGCTTTGCAAGAAGTCCCGACGCGGCAATAATCGCGCCGTTATAGAGGCCATAGACGATATAATGCCAGGCCGGGCCGTGCCAGATGCCGACCACAAGGAAGACAAGGATATTGGCAAGGCAGATCGGCAGCGCCCGCCCGACGTCTTTATTCATTTTCCGGCGGCAGAACTTTCCGAAACGGCCCATCCAGCCGGACAGTGATATCGGATAAAACACATAATCCTTCATCCAGGTTCCGAGCGTGATGTGCCAGCGGTGCCAGAAATCCGTGATGGAGACCGCGAAGAACGGCTGACGGAAGTTCTCGTCGAGCCCGATGCCGAGCATATCGGAAATGCCGATCACGATATCGATGCCGCCCGAAAAATCCGCATACAGCTGCGCACTGTACATCAGGACGCCGAGAATCCCGTATCCCGGCATCGTATCGAAATTGTCAAAAATCACATTGACATAAAGCGCCGCATTGTCCGCGATGACCATTTTCTTAAAATAGCCCCAGGCAATGCGCAGCATTCCCCGTTCCAGACGCCGGATATCAAAGGTATGCTCCGCGTACAGCTGGGGAGCCAGGCGGCTCATGCGGCCGATCGGTCCCTGCAGAATCTGTGGAAAAAAGGAAATAAACAGCGCGAAACGGAAGGGATTTCTCTCCGCCTTACAGCGTTTCCACAAAACATCCAGAAGGTAACCTGCCGACTGAAAGGTGTAAAATGAAATTCCAAGCGGCAGGATCAGACTGAATTCCCTTAAATTCGTTCCAAAGAGCCCGTTGATGTTGCCCACCATGAAATTCGTGTATTTGACGGCGGCCAGCATCCCGAAGTCAAGAACGAGCGCCAGCGGTACTACGCTTCTGTACCCCTTTTCCGCCCACAGCCCGCCGATGTAGGTCACGACGGTCGAAAACAGGATAAAAAACAGGAAGCGCACCCCGGCGGCCATGTAATAAAGGTACGAAAAAAGCAGCAGCCAGATCCACTGCCACTTCTTAGGTATGATAAAATAGCCTGCCACGCAAATGGCAGTAAAAATCAGAAAATGAACCGATACAAAAGACATTCAGCTCCCCTTATGTCTTATTCCTCTTCTCCGCTTAAGCGCTTTACCATTGAATAAATAGCCTGCGCGGAATTGAAGTTGTCCGGAACAATATCCGCCGGTGTGATGCGGATATCATATTGATCTTCCAGCTCGCTCACAATTGAAAGTACTGCAAATGAATCGAGAATTCCGTCGTCAATCAGGGTCGTGCAGTTCTCATAATCCGCATCCGGCTGTACATCCTGCAGGATTTCAATCAGTTCATCCATAATTCCATTCCTCCGTTAAAATACGTTTCCTTATTTGTTTTAATTCTTCATTTTCAAAAAGATATACGCAGGGAAGATCGCGGCTTAAAAACAGGCTGATTCCTTCTGTCACCGAGTAAGCACCCGTACGCTCGAACACAAGTATATCACCCGTATGCGGGCTATGCAACGGGACTTCTTTAACAATTACATCACTGACGGTACAAAGTGACCCGCACAGGTTGAAATTTTCGGACTCTTCTCCATTTTTGGCGCAAGAATGCAGAATATAAGGCATTTTCATCGCCATCATCTGTCCGAAATAATTGACCTGATGGATGCCGCCGTCAAGAATACAGTAGGAAATACCGCAATTCTTCTTGATGTCGGCGATACGCGTCACGTAATATCCGCAGTAGGCCGAAATAAACCTGCCCATTTCGAGCGTAATCGTCCCCTGAAAAGACATCCCGCGAAGGACTGCGGAGAGTTTCCGCAGGACTCCCGCATCGTCAGCTTCCCCTTCCTTCAGGAAATACGGGACAAAAAGACCGGGGCCGTATTCGAATTCACGGACAGTAAAATCATAGTTCTCTTTGAGCCGCCCGATCAGGATATCAATTTTTGCGATTTCGTCTTCAAAGAACTTCTCTTTTTTCTTCTGGGTGCCCGAATAAAGCTGAAGGCCCCGGATAGTAAGGTTCGGATACTGCGCCCTGTCCCGGACAAGCGTCTCGATATCTTCCTCGTCCAGGCCGAACTGATTTCCGGACGTTACGCGGAGGAGAACCTCGATTGTCCCGTCGGAAGATGCTTTTCCTGGCGTGCCGGCCCCTGCCATTCCGGCTTCTGCTTTTCTTCCCGTCATACCGGCTCCTGACAGTTCTGCTCCATCCTGCGCACGCAGCACAGCTCCGGCCGTCTCATTAAGCAGCTGCATCTGGGACAGGGATTCCACGGTATAGACAGCCTTCCGGCCGCAGTACGCCATAATCCTGCAAAAATCCGCCGCCTCCTTATTAACGCCCGAGAGCACCATTTTTTCCGGCGGAACCGCTGCACGTTCACAGATGCGCTCCTCCCCCGGCGAGCAGATTTCAAAAGCATCCACGCAGGGAATGAGCGCGCCCGTAAGGAAGGGATTGGCCTTCACCGCAAAAACCAGCCGGAAATCTCCGGGCAGATTGCTTCTTATCATCGCAATGCGGGACTTCAGTTCGTCTACATTAAAAACATAGGCCGGTGTCTCCGCCGCGGCATTTTCCGCATTGAACAATTTATCAAAATCCTGAAACTTCATACGCATCCTTTCCGGCTCTGTATTTGTATCCTGTAAGCTGCCGCCCCGGACTGC
>DCDB01000159.1 GCA_002316215.1 Lachnospiraceae bacterium UBA1066
GCAGAAAGCGGGGAACAGAAGGACGACATAAAGGCGCAGGAAAATAAAGCAGGAATTGTCCTGCATATCGATCCGGGAACAGCTTTCGGGACAGGAAAGCATGAGTCGACCCAGCTTGCCATCCGGGCCTTAAGAAAATACGTGCGGCCGGGAATGAAGGTTTTAGATATCGGCACAGGAAGCGGAATCCTGGGGATTATCGCTTTAAAAAGCGGAGCTTCCCATGTTTTCGGGACGGATATTGATCCGCATGTTCCGGAGGCAGTCCGTGAGAATATGGAGAAGAATGATATACAGGCTTCCGGGATGGAATGTAAGATCGGAGATATAGGTTCCGACGAGAAGTTAAAAAGGGCCGCGGGAGCGGATTATGATATTGCCGTCGCAAATATTATAGCGGAGATCCTGGCGCCGCTGACGGCCGAGATACCGGCGCACTTAAAAAAAGGCGGTCTTTATATTACCTCCGGAATTCTGACGGACCATGCGGAAATCGTCCGGAAGGCCATGAAGGAAGCCGGGTTTGAAATCAGGGAAGAAAATGTTATGGGCGAATGGGAGAGTATCGTAGCCTGCAGGTTATAAATGGGTTTCTTCTGAATAAACCAGAATCGAAGAAGAGGTACGGCTTTGTACAGATTTTTTATTGCGTCCGGTCAGATTTCGGAAGGAATCCTCAGGGTGACGGGAGAAGATGTCAATCATATTAAAAATGTCCTCCGCATGAAGCAGGGCGAGGACATTGAAGCCGTCGATGAAAACGGACTGGTAACAACGGCAAGAATCAAATCGCTTACGGCGGATGAAATCCTGGCCGGGGTTTTATTCAGTGAACCGTCCGGCGCGGAACTTCCGAATAAGATCACTCTGTTCATGGGTCTTCCGAAATTCGATAAAATGGAGCTGATCATACAGAAAGCGGTTGAACTCGGCGTATCGGAGATTGTACCGGTGACGACGAGGAGAACGGTTGTGAAGCTTGATGCGAAAAAAGAGGCATCCAAACGTGCCCGCTGGCAGGCGATTGCAGAATCGGCGGCAAAGCAGGCGAAAAGATCGTACATTCCTTCCGTCGGAGAAGTAAAGACATTTTCGAAAGCGCTTGAAGAGGCCCGGAAAATGGATACAGTACTCCTGCCCTATGAATGTGCAGATAATATCGAGAAGACGAGAGCGATTCTTGGCGATATAAAAAGCGGGGAAAGCATCGGCGTTTTTATCGGACCGGAAGGCGGTTTCGAAAAAGAAGAGGCGGAAGCTGCCGGGAAAGCCGGAGCAAAAATTATCACGCTGGGAAAGCGGATTCTGCGAACAGAAACAGCGGCGATTGCCATACTGGCTGTTCTGATGATCGGGCTGGAAAAAAACTAAAAGAAGTGCGCGGGCTTAAGCCCTATGTCTGGAAAAAGGATTCCATCCGCTTACGTGCAAGCACGACGCGCCTGGAATTCTTTTTCCTAGGGCTTAAAGCGAGCCGTGCGTCGACTCGTGACCTTACGGTCACTCGTGCGCGGGCTTAAGCCCTATGTCTGGAAAAAGGATTCCATCCGCTTACGTGCAAGCACGACGCGCCTGGAATTCTTTTTCCAGACGCACGGCTCGTAGTTTTCGCGTCAGTTGTATTTTACTTCCTGGAGGATGAGGCCGCAGGCGGGAGCGGTGGGACCGGCCATTTGACGGTCGTGGGCGGCCAGGAGAGCATCCATGGACTGTGCATCACGTTTGCCTTCGCCTACCTCGATCAGCGTTCCTACGAGGATGCGGACCATGTACTGGAGAAAGCCGTTACCGATAAACGTCAGATCGATCTCGTCTTCATTTTCCGTGATGTGTATGGCGTAAATCGTGCGCACCGTGGATTTGCGCATATGGGGATTTCCGCAGAAACTCTTGAAATCGTGTTCGCCGCGGAGCTGGATCGTAGCGACCTTCATGGCAGCCGTGTCAAGGCTTCCTTTATATTCATAGACATATTTGCGGTCGAAAACGTGAAACGCCTTGTTTTTACTGATCCGGTAGACATAGGTCTTTTCAGACGCATTGAAGCGGCTGTGGAAACGCGGAGCTGCTTCGGCCACAGAAATGACACCGATATCTTCCGGAAGATATTCATTTAAATAATCCCGGATTTCATCGGTGGATTTTTCAGTCTCCAGACGGAACTGCGCAACCTGGCCTTTGGCATGGACGCCTGCGTCTGTGCGTCCCGCGCCGTGGACGTCAACAGGCGTGCCGTCCATCCTTGTGAGAATTGTTTCCAGCTTTTCCTGGATGGTATTGCCGGTATCGCCCTGCTTCTGCCATCCGTTGAAACGTGTACCATCGTATTGGACAATCATCCTATAATTTTTCATGTGCTTATTATAGCATATTTTATTTTGCGGGAGGATAGCATTTATTGTTTTTTACATCTGAATCTGGTCCGCCGCTAAAGAAGTGAAGCGCTTGTACATTCCCCTGAAACGTTGTAAAATAAAAAAACATTCTAAGAAGCTTAAGGGGAGTGTCAATGGCGGAAATATATTTTGACAATTCATCAACGACAAAAGCCTCGCCGGAGGTTGTGCGTATTGTTGATAAAGTTATGACGGAGGACTACGGGAATCCCTCGTCCATGCACCGGAAGGGCATAGAGGCTGAAAAATATATACGGGATGCACGCCGGAAAATTGCATCGGTGCTGAAAGTCCAGGAAAATGAAATTTATTTCACGTCCGGAGGTACGGAAGCGAATAACTGGGCGATTATCGGAAGCGCTCTTGCCAATAAAAGAGCCGGCGGCAGGATACTGACAACGGCCATGGAGCATCCGGCGGTATCGGAACCCCTGAAGTTTCTCGAAGGACAGGGTTTTGAGGTGACGGAGATTCCGGTTGACAGCAGCGGACAGCTTGACATGGCTCGTTTAAGCGAAGAATTAACGCCGGACGTCATCCTCGTGACGATGATGTATGTTAATAATGAGATCGGAGCCGTAACGCCGGTTCGCGAAATCGCCGGACTTGTTCATGGAAAATGTCCCCAGGCGCTCTATCATGTCGATGCCATACAGGCTTTCGGAAAATACAGGATAAATCCGAAGGCGGAAGGTATTGACCTTTTATCGGTCAGCGGGCACAAGCTGCATGGCCCGAAAGGAACGGGCTTCCTTTATGCCAGCCGGAAAGCCAGGCTTCTGCCGCTTATTTACGGCGGAGGACAGCAGGACGGAATGCGTTCCGGAACGGAAAATGTACCCGGTATTGCAGGTCTTGGAGTTGCAGTGGAAGAGGCTTATACGGATTTTGACAGCAAGATCGGGAAGCTTTACGGGCTTAAAGAACGTCTGGAAGCCGGGATTTCCCGGCTT
>DCDB01000073.1 GCA_002316215.1 Lachnospiraceae bacterium UBA1066
AATGAGGATCAGAATTTAAAATTTCTTCAGCTTCTTTTTTTGCCGCTTGCACTAAATCAATATGTTTTAAAGCTTCCATAAGAGTATCAGGCATACCAGATTGTTTGGTTCCTAAAAATTCACCGGGACCACGCATTTGTAAATCAATCTCGGCTAATTCAAAAGCATTTTTTACTTGAGTAATAGCTTTGAGACGTTCCGTGGTTTTAGATTTATTATTTTCGGAAAATAAAAAACACAGGCGGAAAACCTCTGCCGACAGAATTCTGCACAGAGGATCTTCATCATGCCAAAAAGCGTCAGTCTCTTATTGAAGAAATCCGGAATAAAACGGGTGCTTCCCGGATCCGGTCTTATGAGGCATCCTGGGACGGCAGTACAATCACAGGCCTTTCTTCATTTTCAGAACTTGTCAAAAGCGACCTGACGGAAATCCTGCAGAAAGAATGGAAGGAAAAAGAAAACCTTCATCTTTATGAGAAAGAAAATATCGCCCAGTGGAATTATATTCAGGAGAAGGATGCACCGTTCTGTGCAAGGGAAAAGTTTTCAGACGAAATCGCAGGCAGGCTTCTCTTAGCCTCTGGGGATCGGCTGCTTGCTGTCACGGGAGATGCGGGGATTGGGAAAAGTACGCTGTTTTCGCACATTTGCAATTCGCTTAAAGCCAAAGGCTGTACGGTTCTTCCGGTTCTTTGCGGGATTACATCTGTAACAACAACTGCCCTGGGAATACTGGAGTATCTGGTCTGGCAGCTGGAATTCCTGAACGGTTCTGTCCATCAGCAGGATTCCGTCAGGACAGGAGTTCATCCTGACGCAAAAATACTGCGCAGCCGCCTGAATACACTATGCGCAGACTTCACAAAGGATGGAAGAAAACTGGTCGTTGCCGTCGATGCGCTTGATCAGCTCATGTCTGATGATCTTCAGGAAAATCTGACATTCCTGCCGGATGTCATTCCGAAAAAAGTACAGGTTTTCGTCACCTGTTTTTCCGGATATAAGCTCCCGGGTACGGCGTCCGTTATTCCGCTGTCGCTGCTGCAGGGTGAAGATATTCTTCTTGTCATCCGGAATATACTGAAGCTTCACGGGAAAGAGCTTCCCGATGCTGTTCAGGATGTTCTTGTCCGTAAGGAAGATGCCGGGAATCCTCTTTACCTGTATCTCCTTACCGCGCGCCTGATGCTTCTTAATTCTGAAGATTACCGCAGAATCCGTGAAAACGGAGACGGTATGGAGGCAATAAGTGCCTATATGTGCCGGATCGTACAGGATCTTCCCGGTACCGCCGGGGAAATGGGATGTACGCTGATCAGGGAAATCAGCCGGCATCTTAAAAATGAAAACGTTTTTGAAGAGGCGTGTCTTCTTGCAGGATCCCGTCACGGTCTCCGCATTTCTGATTTGGAAGCGATTCTTGCGGCGGAGGGAAAAAAATTCAGCTTGCTTTCATTTGCACAATTTGTCCATTACATTTCCGAGCTTTTCTTCCGGCGCGATGACGGACGTTTCGATTTTATGCATAAAAGTCTAAGAGAAGGTCTTGAGGCAGCATATTGTACAGACAACAATACAGCGAAGAAACTGTTTTTACATTTCAGCGCGCTCGATCCGGAAGACTCTGTCAGAATCAATGAATACACCTGGCACTGCATCCGCGCAGAGGAATACTGGAAGCTTTTTGCCTATATCAACAATACAGCTATAAAATCTGCCAGTAAGTCAGAAGCTGCCGCACGAGATGTTTATGGACAGATGCTCACGGATCATGGTGAATTTGTCCTGAACTGGATTTCCAATATCCATGATCATGTGCCGAAGAATAACCTTGCCGTTCTGCTTTATTTTTTCAATACTTATATTTATCGTGAACGGATCTACATGGCAGGCGGCACTTCCGTGAATCTTCCGGTTATGAAAAAGGTTTATGAAACGCTGCTTACTTTATTTCGGGGGAAAAGTGATGCGCCGCTTTTCGAACTGTGTTTTGCGGAAAGTCTTGAGGATCTTGGCAATATTACCCTGGAAACCGGAGGCGAAGGTTCCTGGGAAGAGGCCGGCGTTTATTATACTGAGTTTATTGCTCTGCTGGAAAAGAACAGGGAAAATCTTAATCTTATCAATAGCCTTTCAGAGAATGAGGCCTATGCCCGCGTCGGTTACTATTATGAAATAGGAAAAGGCAGAGAAAATGCCGAAAAGGCTGCTTCTTTTTATAAAAAAGAATATGAAGCGGCAATGGCACTCAGAGAGAAAGATACCGGACCGGACGGTTTAATTTCAAGCGGCCTTGCAAAAAACAATTTCGCAAAGAGTCTGCTGGCGGCCGGCGGCAGGGAGAATCTGCGTCAGGGACTTAAACTGTCATGTGAGGCATTTCAGGAGGAGGAACATCTTTCTTACACACTGACGGATGATTTTTACAGACATGAATGTGCACAGTATGCGCTGGAAGTCTTTACAGAAATTTTTCAGACAGTATGGCAGCTGAAAGAACTTTGCGAAGAGGTTCCGGAGAAACAGGAATACGATATTCTTCTGGCGCCATATATGGCAGCGAGTATCGCCCTTGCAGACCGGCTGAATCGGGAATATCACACGGAAAAAGCCCGTCTTGCAGTCTGTAACACTTATGGTTTTGCCTCTGCCTATTATTATGCCGGGAAGAATAATGATAAAGCTCTTTTTTACGGAAAAAAACGCGCAGACGGAATGGAAGCTATGGGGAGGGACTATGGAACAGAGTCTTATCAGGGAGAATTTCGTTCTATTCTGGAAGCGTTTAAGCGCTCTGACAAGCCGGCAGGAAAATATCCTTCAGCAGAAGACAATAAAAAGCGTGCTCTTTCCGACGGTTATGCGAAGCAGGCTCTGAATATCCGGGAGACAAAAGATAAAGGCAATTTTAAACTCGGTCTTCAGCTGTGCGAAGAGTCACTGGAAATCAGCGAGGATCTTTATAACCGATACGGCAATCCGGACAGCAGAACCGAGTATGCCGCCGCGCTGCGGCGGATTATCAACTATCTGGAGACATTCGGCGGTTTTTCCAACAATCACAGCGCCAAAAAATATCGAAAAAGACTTGAATCTCTGAGCTCTGGTCAGCCGCAGAACCCGTAAATCTTGATTTCATTAGGAATTACGGATAATCCGGCATGCAGATATGATATGATCCGGATATGCAAATCTTCCGGGACAATTCAAAAGGACAAACGGAATAATCATCTGCTGCAGCAAAAGGCTGCTCTCATATGTTAAAATAAAATTAAACATAATGTGCCTATTGATTTTAATATAATTAAATGATAAATTAATTATGCTAAAGAAAGGAGCACAAAATGGACATTACGAATATTCCACTATGGATGAAAAACCTGGATGAAGAAGATCTGGCTTTTATCCGGAAATTTGTTCTTGCTTCCGGCTCACTGAAGGAAATGGCAGAACAGTACAAAGTAACCTATCCGACTGTAAGACTTCGGCTTGACCGGCTCATCCAGAAAATCGAGCTCGGAGAGAAAACGGAGGAAGATCCGTATATCACCCTGATCAAGAACCTTGCACTGAAGAATGAGATATCTTTTGATGCTGCAAAACAGCTTGTGGGCGAATATCGCAATAAGTATAAGGAGGCGAAGCAACCATGTTCTCATTGATTATTCTGGCAGTTGCCCTTGCGGCTGCTGCAGTTGCACTTGAAATCTGGGTCGTCAAAAAGGGCGGAAAATATACCGGGTTTATCTTTCCGGGCTTAACTCTTCTTCTTTCTTTTTTGTTCCTGTATCTCTTTATGAGCGGAAGTGAGGCTGATGCGGGAGGCTATATTGTGACGTTTCTTATCCTTAACATTCCGACCATTGTTCTGCTTCTGATATATTTTGCAGCGACGAAAGAACGGGAAGAGGCAGTGCATGAGAAAAAGAACGAAGAGCTTGACAGCATGCGGATAAAAGATCTGTAAAAATTGACAAACCGGAATTGAGCGAGCTCTTTTGCGAGTGATGCATCTTGCCCGCCGGGCAGGATGATGGAGTCAGATAAACATGAATTGAGCGAGCTCTTTAGAGCGAGTGATGCTTCTTGACCGATAGGTCAAGAAGATGGAACTTGTAGAACTCGAAAAATACG
>DCDB01000351.1 GCA_002316215.1 Lachnospiraceae bacterium UBA1066
ATAACCATGCCTTCTGCCGTTTGAATAAATTCCTTCCAATCAAATTCAAGGTTTCCCATTGTGCTCCCCCATAAAATGAAACGCTTCGTTTATCATTCGTTCAGACCGTTCAGCCTCGGAAAAGCTTCAGAGCGCAAGTTTCTTTACCAGAATGTCAAACAGCCCTGCATAGTCATTTTTGATGCGGCTGAATATCTCTCCGGCTGTCTCTTCGTCGCAGAGACGGCTTGTAAGATTCCGGTCGCTCAAAAGGGAAATCCACAAATTTTCATTTTCAATAAGGCCGGCGGCATAGGCCTGGCGGATGACGGACTTCGGGCTGTTAAGTTCCGTAAAACCCTGATCCAGGAGATATTCGCGCATGGTTTTCCATGATAGTTCCGTACAGAATTCAAAACGCTGGATAACGCCGTCACGCACAGAATCAAGCGGGAATTTTTCATAATCCGCAAGCGACTCCCTGAGACGATCAACCGCAGACGAAAAATGTTCGTACTTTTCCTGCATTTTATCCATAAGAATAATACCATCCTTTTTTATATTTTTTATAAGTTCCGGGTTCGTATGGGATGTGACATGAATAATGTCAAATTTAAGAAGAGAAGGAAGTTCCTCAGTTGCTGTCCAGAAAGCAGTCTGCTTTTCTTTAGGCATTCCATAGACGGCAAGGTCAATATCGCTCTGCGGACGGCAGTCTCTGCGCGCACGGGAGCCGAACAGAACCAAACGGCTCGCGCCATAGGCTGCCGATAAATCTGCCAGCTTTTTATAAAGAGAATCCAATGTATGCCTCCGTTTCCCTTACGGATAAAGTGCATCTCATGTTTTGATACGATTATCAAAATTTCAAAAAACACTTACTTGCTGATGCCTATCTACATACATCTTATTTTAACATATGGGCGGCCGCTTCGCATAAAAAAGTAAGCTTCCTGATGGCTTCTAAGAATTTTAATAGATTTTCGGAGAAATGCCAAAAATTTCCGCGGCTCACGGAGCGTCCGGATACTCGATTTTGACCAGCACGAGGCCCTTGGCGACGGCGGTCGGACCGGCGGCATGGCGGTCGCAGGCCTCAAGGATGTCCTTCATTTTTTCGGGAGGATATTTGCCTTCGCCGATTTCGAGCAGCGTTCCGGCCAGGATGCGGACCATGTTATAGAGGAAGCCGTTTCCCGTGACGGAAAAGACGATGCGGTCGCCCGTGCGGCGGACATTTGCCGCGTAAATGGTACGGACAGTCGTCTTGCTCGAAAAACCGGCCGCGCAGAAAGAGGCGAAATCATGTTCGCCGATAATAAACTGTGCTGCCGCGTCCATGGACTTTTCATTTAAGGGATAATGAAAATGAACCTCCGTATTCCGGCGCAGAGGATCGGGGAAGGTTCGGTTTAAGATATGATATTCATAAGTCTTGACGGTCCGCTGATAGCGCGGATGGAAGCTGTCAGAAACTTGTTCAGAGCTTAAAATGCGGATGTCCTGCGGCAGGCGGGCGTTCAGGGCAAAAGCGATTTTGGAAGGCGCGATGCGCGTTACGATATCAAAAACAGCGACGTTGCCGAGAGCGTGGACGCCGGCATCCGTACGGCTGGCGCCGAGGGTGTGGATTTCATGGCCGAAGAGATCGAAGAGGGACGCCTCGAGGACGTCCTGCACGGCGGGGGCGTTCGTCTGGCTCTGCCAGCCGCTGTAATTCGTGCCGTCGTAGGCAACCGTAAGCTTGATCCGCATCGTACGTTCTCCTTTGATCCAATTCTGAGCCAGACGCCGGGCCTTGGATTTCTCCGCCGGACCGCCTGCGCACAAAATTACGTGCTGAATCTTGATTTCTTTGCTGACAGCACGTAATTCAGAACATCAGCCCGGCAGCTGCGGCAACCGGTCACGTGCAAATCTTGCCGTTCCTTCATTTTACAAGTAAGCAGTCCGGCCTGCGAAAGCGCAGGAAGACTAAGGCCTCAGATCCAGGCGCCGCCGAAAATATGCAGCACGATGGCTGCAGCAAGAAAAGCCGCGGTGAGGATCAGGGCGATGTAATCCCGCTTTTTGTAGCGCAGGGGCTTCATCTGCGTGCGGCCGGAACCGCCGTGGTAGCAGCGCGCCTCCATGGCCATCGCAAGATCATTTGCCCGGCGAAAGGCCGATACGAAAAGCGGAACGAGCAGAGGAACCATATTTTTCACCTTCGCAATAAAGTTTCCGGATTCAAAATCGGCGCCGCGCGCAATCTGGGCCTTCATGATTTTATCGGTTTCTTCCATCAGAATCGGTATGAAGCGAAGTGCAATGGACATCATCATCGAAATTTCGTGGACAGGAACATGGATAACTTTAAGGGGAGCGAAAAGGCTTTCCATGCCGTCCGTGAGCGCGTTCGGCGTCGTCGTAAGCGTCATGATGGAGGAGCCGATGACAAGATAGGTGAGGCGCAGGCCCATACGTACAGCCAGAACCACGCCTTCATAGGTAATCGTAAAAATCCACCAGTGCGCCAGAACCGTGCCAGGCGTCAGGAAAATATTGAAGGCCATGGTGATGAGTAAAATGAACAGAATCGCTTTCATACCTTTCACCATGAATTTGAGCGGAAC
The DNA here is from genome assembly GCA_002316215.1 of Lachnospiraceae bacterium UBA1066. Lineage (GTDB taxonomy): Bacteria > Bacillota > Clostridia > Lachnospirales > Lachnospiraceae > Chordicoccus. The sequence continues at coordinate 2,595 of DCDB01000351.1, forward strand.
CCTGGAAATTACGATTAAACATCCCAGGATCGCCGTGATAAAAGCATAGCCCGCCACGCCTTTAACAAGAAAAAGGGCGACAATGAATACAAGAGTGCCGGTGAACTTCACTCTCGGATCAAGCTTATGCAGGATGGAATCGGCCGGATAATACTGGCCGAGCGTAATATCACGCAGCAATGTCTGTTCTCCTGACTTTCACGATTTTATTCCTACGATTGGTATCTTTCATTCCTTAATACTTTTCTTTGCCTGAGTTCTTTGGGGACTGTCCCCAATGTGAAATCTGGACAGGGCGAGAAGGATACTGCGGCGTGCTTCGTCGACGGTCGTGGCGGTAATGTCGACATCCAGGCCCTTTTCACGCAGAGCATGCATGATGTAGGTGACCTGCGGAGCGGCGAGCCCGATCTTCTCAAGCTCCTTATAGTGAAAAAAAACATCCTTCGGCTTGCCGTCAAATGGAATTTTTCCCTCGTTGACGACCAGGAGACGGTCGGCGTAGTTGGCGACGTCCTCCATGCTGTGGGAAACAAGCAGAATCGTGATACCGCGCTTATCATGGAGATATTTAATCCGGTCGAGAATTTCGTCGCGTCCCTGCGGATCGAGGCCGGCGGTCGGCTCGTCTAAAATGAGAACCTGCGGGTCCATAGCAAGTACGCCGGCAATGGCTACGCGTCTCTTCTGCCCTCCGGAAAGCTCAAACGGCGAAACCTTATAGAGTTCTTCCGGAACGCC
>DCDB01000357.1 GCA_002316215.1 Lachnospiraceae bacterium UBA1066
CTCTTTATACATCTTTACTAATTCTTCCGGCTTCTCATACATCTGTTTCATAATCGTCGGATATCCAAAATGAAATAAATCAGCATTCTTAATTTCTTCAAAATCAATGTCCGAAAAGCCAAATTGATCATTCGCACTCGGACAGTGAATAAAAATCCGGTCTATTCCGGGAGGCGCCAGTACAATCGTATAGGAGGTGGCACATTTGTCAGAGACTTCGATCTTCTTTTTAACCGGAAACTGATCAATGATATTCATGATCAAAGTACCAAACTGGTCATTTCCGATTTTTCCCATCAATGTCACATCTGAACCAAAATAGCTCATTCCCAGCCCGGTATTCGCTATAGCGCCGCCTGCATGCATTTCAGCTTCTCCGACCTTGATCAGCTTTCCCGGAAGAAATAAACGGGACGGGTCGTCGACTCTGTCATTATTGAAGACCGGGGTTATATCAAGGCACAGATTTCCTGCACAGACAATTTTCTTTGCCATAAGACCATCCTTCTTATGCCCTGTTGTTCGATCCGAACAGAAGCATCTTCTTCATCGTCTCTTTCTTGACTGCTTCGACAACGTCAAGCTGCAGATCCGAAATCCCGTTTCCATCCTTATAGTTATTGACGACGGCTTTTGCCGCAGCACAGTTAATGTCTGTAAAAATGTTGACTTTACTGACACCATTCTTCGTGCAGTTCCTGAAATCATCATCCGATAGGCCTGAACCGCCATGAAGTACCAAAGGCGCTTTTGTAATAGCCGCAATCTGTTTCAGACGTTCAATATCAAGCTTCGGCTTCGACTTATAAGCACCATGTGCAGTTCCGATGGCAACAGCCAGCGCATCAACACCAGTACGTTCCGCATAATCAGCTGCCTGCTCAGGCTGTGTATAAATGCTGTTATCCTGAGATGAACTTTCATTTGCCCCGACATGACCAAGTTCTCCCTCAACCGTGGCTCCGAATGCATGGGCAATCCTGACCATATCGGCAACCTTTTTGATGTTATTTTCATAGGTTTCCTGAGAACAGTCATACATAACGGAAGTAAATCCCATTCGCAGGGCTTCCGTAATTTTCTCTTCTGTTAAGCCGTGATCAAAATGCAGCACAACCGGGACTGAGGCATTCTTTGCCATCGGAATCAGAAAATTGCTGACCTCTCTTAATGAAGCGATCGGAAGCAATACCTCCGCAGTGCCGATGATTACCGGTGATTTTGTTTCTTCTGCTGCTGCAAGCACTCCCTTAGCTAATTCCAGGTTTGTGGTATTAAAGAGACCAACGGCATATTTATTCTTCTTTGCGTCTAAAAGAACCTCATTTAACGAAACTAACATTTTTTGTTTCCTCCTTATCTTCTTTCTAATAAAATGATGTGGGTGTCAAAAGTACCTTTTGACACCTATGATTGACTGCGTAACTGAATTGCCTTTTTTACTTCTTCTGCCAGCTGAGTTCCTGTAAATCCATACCGTTCAAATAAATAGCTTTCAGGCCCTACTTCACCAAACTCTTCCTTGACTGCTACATGCTTTACATATACCGGATAGTTTTCGGTCACACATCTGGATACTGCTTCACCCAAGCCTCCGTTAACGGATGCATTTTCTGCAGTAATAATGATTCCGGTCTTTTTTGCGCTTTCAATAACAAGTGGTTCATCCAGCGGCTTGATGGTAAACATATCAATGACGCGCACCTGAATTCCCTCTTCTGCCAGCAGCTTCGCCGCTTCAAGCGCCATCGAAACCAATGCACCGGAAACAATAATCGTGGCATCCTTTCCCTCGCGCAGGATATTGCCCTTTCCTACCCGGAATTCAGATCCGTCGGCATAGACCTTCCTGATTTCACTCATAGGCAGACGGTAATAGAAGATTCCCTGCATATCTTTGGTCGCATTCAAAACAGACAGCAGCATGGCGTTATCGGTGATATCGAAGATAAAGGCACCGGGTATTGTCCGCATCATTGCCACATCTTCAAATGTCATATGGGTTCCGCCGTTATAATCCTGTTTGATGCCGGGTTCACTTCCAATGATATGCATCGTGTTTTTATTGTAAGCAGCGGAGATGAATATCTGGTCAAAGGCTCTTCTGGTAACAAAAGCGGCGAAACTATGCACATACGGTTTGAATCCGGTGAGTGCGAGACCTGAAGCAACGCCGATCATGTTTCCTTCCATAATTCCTGTATTAAGAACGCGATCCGGATATTTCTTCCAAAGATCCCTGACTCCGATCAAAGCCATCAGATCCGCATCCACATACACAGTCCTGCTGTCTTTCTCCAGCCTTTCTCCCAAAAAGGATGAAAAAACTTCAGTAATCGGTAAAGATTCAAAATTTCCATTATAAGCAAGTTTAAACATCTCTGTTCCTCCCAATTTCAGGCTTCCAGTCTGGCGATTGCCTTATCTGCCAGCTCTGCATCAAGGTTAAAGAAATGGTTATCGAACATCTCCTCGAATTCTGGTACACCGCTGCCTTTTACACCGTCCAGGACAATGGCAATCGGCATTTCGCCATGTTCTTTTTTTGCATTTTCGATAGCTGTTTTTATGGCCTCTGTATCAGATCCGCTTACCGTAGCTGCATACCATCCAAATGCCTTAAATTTACCTTCTATATCACCAAGAGACATGACATCGTTAATGTAGCCATCAACCTGCCTTTTATTCCAGTCGACAAATGCAACCACATGCGACAGTTTAAAATGGCTGGCGAATTGGGCTGCCTCCCAGTTCTGTCCTTCAGCGCATTCCCCGTCTCCCAGGATGACATATACCCAGTTATCCTTACCTTTGATTTTGAATCCCTTGGCTATGCCATCGGCAACAGATAATCCCTGACCCAAAGAACCAGTTGAGACATCCACCCCGGGAGTGCGCAGACGGTCACAGTGGCTTGGAAGCAGGGTTTTCGGCTCGCATAATGTATCCAGCCAATTAACCGGGAAAAAGCCCTTTAACGCCAATGTTGCAAACAATGCCGGACCGCCATGCCCTTTTGATAAAATGAAGTAATCACGATCTTCCCACTGAGGATTCTTTGCATCATACTTCATCACAGATCCATAAAGCACAGACAGTGTTTCAACAATCGACATGCAGCCGCCGACATGTCCAAACCCTCTTTTTTTCAGGCATTTTATCGTCTCAATACGAATATCATTTGCAAATGCTTTCAAATTGTTATCCGATTCCATTTCTTTTCTCCCTTCCAAACTCTGCATTGTCATCGGGCATCCGGGTATTCTGTACAAAGCAGCCGATAAGGCGGTTCATCCTCCTCTACTTCCGGGAATCTGCCTGTCGGTTCAAAGAAGCAATTGTCATTTTCATCATCATTGCACATGGAAACTTCGCCCAGTAAAACTGATCCCCCTGTCGGTTCAACGTGAAAATCATGATATAAGTAAGGAGTAATTGTAATGCTCTCTCCCGGGGAGAGCTTGATTTTTGTTCCTGCGGGAACAACCCGTTTGCATCCATCCGTAGTAACTGTCACATCTGTGTCAAGCATCTTTCCGTCTTTATCGCCGTTGTAAACCGTGATGTAGACGTCGTTCCCCCCGCGGTTAATAATGTCTTCCATCTTTGACCAGTGATAATGCATGGCAGCGTTCTGGCCCTCATAAAGCATGAGCAGCTTCTCGGCATAAGGTTTTTTATATTTGTCCATTTTGCAGTTTCCATTGCGGATCGTAATCAGCGAAAAACCATACTCACGAAACCTGTTCTGACCAAAATCTGTAATGTCCCAGCCAAGCATGTTGTCACGGATCTCATCGTATTCATGCCCTTTGGTCTGCCATTCTTCCGGAGTCCAATTGCAAAATCCCGGTAACGCAAACCGATGTTCCCCGATTAGTTTTTCCATGTCTTTGATAATTGTATTGATTTCTGATCGTTTCATGACAATTTCTTTCCTCCTCTTTACCGGCTTTTCAGAATTCTATCGATTTCTGCAGAATCCTGAAACCGGCAACTGTTGAAAAATAAGAAACAAATCAAATTTTATAATTGTACTATCCGGCTGCGCTTGCCTAATAGTATATTTGATTTACTATTAAGTTTTTATTTAACTCACTCTGGGAGTGAGTTAAATTTAATAGTACATTTGATTTACCATCATATTATCACGTTAACTTCCTTTGTCAATAGAACTTTTCATTTCCTTTTATTTTTCGCATTTTCAACAATTTCTTATCCTGTTTTTTGGTGATAAATCAATTAAAAAAGCAGCATGGCCAGTTCTATCGTCCATGCCGCTTCAATCATTTTTCATCAGGACTGCAAAAATTTCAAATCGCCTTTAAATGCCTGATCCACCACATTTGCTGCAGCGCCAATGAGCTGCGCATTCTTTCCAAAATATGCTTTCCTGACCAATATACGCTGATTATCATTAGCCAGTTTCTTCTCGTTTACAATGTCTTCAAGTCTTGCAACCAAACTATCCTGCCATTCTATACAGTCATGTCCAAGAACAATCATTTCGGGCTGCAGCATATTTACACAGTTGTTTATAACGACACTGATATCCTGCAGCATTTGTTCAAGAATATTATCGATCCTTTTACTGCCGCTCATGTGCATAAATTCTTCATAACTCAGATCTTTCTTTGATGCTTTCTTCATTTTCTCGAGCATCACATGCGAACTGGCATACATTTCCAAACAGCCCCTGTTGCCGCAAGAACATAATATACCATTGCAGTCAATGCTCATATGTCCAATTTCAGGGGCCAGGCCTTTATGATTATGATAAACCTCGCCACTGCTGATAATACCGGCACCAATACCATTTGAGATACCAAGAAAGATAAAATCCTCTACATGTTTTCCGATACCGAATAGTTTTTCTGCCAAAGCGGCGCTGTTATTATCGTGATCCAAAAAAATCGGATAATCGTATCTGTTCTGCAGATATTCTTTTATATGAACATCATGAATGCCGTAAAATCTTGTCGGATTCAGCAGCACACCATTTGTAATATCTACGGGGCCTATTACTGCTGCACCGATCCCGGCAATATTTTTCTCTTTCGCAAGAATACGGTCAATGACTTCATAGGAATAATTCATGATCTGCTGCTCTGTCAGATCCTGGAACGGAATACTTTCTTTTTGGATAATCCTCATAGACAGATCACATAGTACAGCTTCAATACGGTCACGAAATATTAATAAACCTATTACTTTCGGTGCTTTTTCCGATAAACGGAGAATAATCGGATTTCTCCCGCACACTTCTGTCGGTTCTTCCTCACATTCCGACACAATGCCGCTGTCCATGAACTCCTGAATAATCTTAGAAACAGTCATCTTAGCAAGACCGGTCTGTTTGGATATCTCAATTCGGGTATGGCACGCACCTGTTACAATTAGTTTTAAAACCAGTCCCCGATTGAATTGCTTTGACGTAATACTGTTCTTTCCATTCAATTTTCCCATCTTGTTCCTGCATCCTTATCCACTGAAATAACCTTAAGTACCTTTATATACCACTATTTATTATTTTCATCAACAGATAATTTAGCTCTTTTCTCTTTATTCTTATAAAACGTTTTAATTGGAACCACCTTCCCAACAGGTGATTTTATTGGATTTCATCCAATAATGCGAATGTCAAAAGTATCTTATAAAGTTCATTTTTTCATTTTTCCCGCCTTTTCAGGACTTCAATGCATGCTCTTCATTTTACTCTTCTTCCAGGCTGCTTTTACTTTAACAGACAGATCATAAAAAAACAACATAAACGCCCCGGCGCTGCGTTCACTTTTTCTATATCGCCTCAATCATACATTTCTCTTCATAGAAAAACGGATCGGACAAATAAGCCCGACCCGTCGTTCCGATTTTTTACCTCATAGCCCTGACTGATGCAAATGCCTCCCGGAAATCTTATTTAAAACCAGGTAGCGCACGGCGGCAGGAACAAGCCCTGAAAGGCTATATGCTGCAGGATGCCTGCTGATTTCATACAATCAGATTAGAATTAAAGTCCATAAAAGAATGAAGACGCGGAAAAGCATTTGAAAAAGCATAGACCTCTGTTAAAAACATGACAGCTCTGCAATACATTTGAGAATTCTGCATGTGCATTTTTGTAAATCAGCTTTGGTAATAGCATACTGATTTTCTGAATTACTAAGGGCATCAATGATATCGTCCAGATCCCAGGTGCTTCCCGGCATAATGATATCATTTCCTGCCTTAATACATCCTGCTGCCGATCCGGCTCCATATTTACTGTTCAAACCCGTAAAAAATCTCTGGGTTGCGAACCAGTCTGTCATGACAATTCCTTTATATCCCCATTCATCACGCAAGATATTCTTAAGCAATTTTCTTGAATTACAGGCATGTTCTCCATTTATCAAATTATATGAGGTCATCATTGCCTTCGGTTGTGATTCTTTTACACAAATTTCAAATCCCTTTAAATAGATTTCACGCAGAGCCCGTTCTTCTACAATACTATTTGAACCATAACGATTCGTTTCCTGATTATTACAGGCAAAATGTTTAATTACAGTTCCGCATCCATTATGTGCCTGAACTCCTCTGGTAATTGCTGCTGCAATTTTCCCGCTGATTAATGGGTCTTCAGAATAATACTCAAAATCACGGCCGCAAAGCGGTGATCTCTGTATATTAAGTGCCGGTGCGAGCCATAGATTTATTCCAAACGTTTCCATTTCGCTTCCGACAAGATTTCCCATCACAACTATTGTACATTCAATTATTAAAACTTTATCTTTGTCCCACGCGCTCTTATATCACAAAGCTCATATGAATATTGCATTACTCATATTTTCTGCTATAATTAAAAAAAGACCGCTGAATTCTGTCCGGAGGATTCCATGAATAATAAAGATGATAGCATCAGTAAATACATCCCTGATATTTCTACCGATTCTTTTATACCTGACAGGCAGAGCCAGCCTCAGGAAACAGAAGCCCTGAAAAGATATTCCAGCATTGTTTTCAATAACCAGGAAGAAAACCAGACGCATAATTCCTACGAGGAAGAGCTTCGGGAATTGGCAAGTATTGAAAACGGTGACATTGAAATGCTGAAAAAGTGCTGGAATGAAATACAGCCGAAAAAATACGGCAAACTCGCCGCAGATCACCTGCGGAATGTAAAAAACATTTGCATCGGAGTCATAACCCTGGCCAGCAGAGCAGCGATCCGGGGCGGCGTAAATCCTGAAATCGCGTTTTCCATGGATGACAGCTATGTGCAGCAGGTTGAAGACAGTAAAGATACAAAAGTTATTGCCCAGCTGACCCACAGGGCAGAGCTTCGTTTCACCGAGCTGGTCCGTGAAATCAAGAAGGAAAAATCCATGATTCAGGAAAATGAAGATCTGAAACTGTCTCCTCATATTGTTGCCTGCAAAAAATACCTGTTCGCGCATCTCCACGAAAAACTCACCGTCACAGAAATTGCCGATCATCTTGGCCTCAATCCGAATTATCTTTCGGATCTTTTCAAAAAAAGTGAGGGAACCACCATTCTCCAGTACATTCTTCGCGAAAAAATCAAGCTTGCCCAGAATATGCTGATTTATTCCGAATATTCCTACAGTGATATTGCAGCATACCTGGGCTTTTCCTCTCAGACTCACCTGAATGAACATTTTAAAAAAGCACTGCATATGACTCTGGGCGCCTATCGTGCAAAATATAAGGACAAAGATTTCACGCAGTCCGACGGAAACACCTGAAGTCAGCACTCCTTTTCCAATGCCTTTTTTAATACAGCAGCTTCCTCATTCCCTTTAATTCTTCCAGCCCGGCTTCAAGTTTTTTTTCATTTTTGTTTCCATTGTTATTATCCTCCTGTCTGCTGCAATATATTTACGATTAATATTCCTTACAGTCAGTAAGGAATTATCCATTTTGTTACTTTAGCTGTTAGTCTGTAGGTAGCGATGGTCTATCTGTTCCTTGTTTTATCTTGTTTTATTTTGTTTTATCTTGTTTTATCTT
>DCDB01000317.1 GCA_002316215.1 Lachnospiraceae bacterium UBA1066
TTGGCTACATGAATTTCATGCCAGATTGATGTCCCTCATTGCCTATCTCGTCATACGCCTTATCAAACAAGTGACGAGTTTTATCCAATCGATCATCCGGTTTTCTGGCCTGAGTAAAGATTTCACCGGTGTTTTGCTGATACCCTGCCCGTTCTGTTAAAAAGACTCCGCGACCTTTTGTAAGCTCCGAAAGCTGCTCTTTATAAAATTGTGATGTGCGAGCCGGAATTTTTCCTGATACTACGATTTCGTTGTGCTGTGTCTTTATTGATACAATATCTGCATGAAATTTTTTCAGATCATTGTAAACACGCGCATTGCAATCTTGGGGAACATAAAGCTCAAATGACAGGCAGGGCTCTAACAACTCCGTACCTGACTGTTTTAGGGCTTGCTCAAATACAATAGGAGCTAAGTGCCGAAAGTCAGCAGGGGTACTTACCGGACTGTAGTATACGCCATATTCAAAACAGACTTTAAGATCTGTTACTTCCCATCCATATAACCCCTGCTCACAACCATATCGAACACCTTCTTCAACGGCGTTCTGAAATGATTTATTTAAATATCCATAGGACACTTTGCTTTCATAGCGCAGTCCAGTTCCAATGGGAAGCGGTTCGATTGACAATCCTATGGATGCCCAAAAAGGATTAGGGGTGACCTCAATATGGGCAGTAAAGTCTGCCTTTTTCAAAGGCCGTTCTTTATAAATAGTTGTTACATTCTCGATTTTGACCTGAAGATGGTATCGGTTTTGTAGCAAAGAAACGATGACTTCCATTTGTACTTTTCCGAGGAACTCCATAATAATATCGTTGCTTCTGGAATCCAATTTATATTGCAAAAGAGGATCTGTTTCCGCCAGTTCCGATAAGGCTTCTAACAGAAAAGTTCTGTCGGAAGAAAGGACAGGGGAAATGTTCGCCTGCATGATCAGATTATTGTTGTGTAGAATCAAATTCCTTTCAGGAATTGTTCCTATGGAGTCCCCAATCTTTAGTCGCATTTCATTTGGAAAAATAGCAATATCACCGCATTCGACTTTTTCGGTTTTTACCATTTTTCCATTGCTTGAGGTCTCTAATTTTTTAATTTTTATATTGTCAGAATGATCTTGCAGGGTTAGTACGTCACGTGATTTAATGGAACCTCCAAAAATGCGCATATATGTGCGTTTGTTTCGATTATCATCTCTTTCAACTTTGTATACCAATGCAGCAAGATTAGAGTTGGGTGGGGACATAAATGGAGTGAATTCCATGAGAATCGCATCCATGAGTTCTTTCGTGCCAATATGTTTCAGAGCGCTGCCGTGATAAACAGGCAAAAGAGTACCGTCATTTATATTTTTTCTTCTGCTCTCTAACAGTTCCTCCGCCGTAATGGGCTGATCCATGACATATTTTTTTAGCAAAGCATCATCCGTTTCAATAATCGTGTCTTTAAATTCTTCAGACAACGGATTCAGAGTTTTGGGCAAAAGAGAGATTCCATTTGTAATGCTCTGCATGATAAGGATATGAGAGGACAATTTAGCTCTGATATCCTCATAGAGGGAATCAAGATCAATATCCGGTTGATCGATCTTATTAATAAAAATCAAAGCAGGAAGTTTCCTTTTTCGTATTGCATCGAAAAGGATACGTGTTTGTGCCTGAATGCCGTCTTTGGCAGAGATCAGCAAGATAGCGCCATCCAACACATTCAATGAGCGCTCTACCTCTGAATAAAAATCGATATGTCCAGGCGTATCAATCAAATTGATTTTGAAATGGCTCCATTGATAAGATGCTATGGATGCCTGAATTGTAATGCCCCTTTGCTTTTCAAGTGCCATAGAATCTGTAATCGTTGAACCCCTGTCAACACGCCCGGACTCAGCAATTGTACCGCTGGCATAGAGCATACTTTCTGTTAATGTTGTTTTTCCAGCATCTACATGAGCCAAGATGCCAATATTCATTATTTTCATAAGTCACACCTCATATAATCGTTAAAAGATAAAAGTCCCCTGTGATTGAAATACTTTCATCACAGGGGACTGCTATCATAACAATTATGAGTACGACATTAAAAGCTGTTAGAAAGAGAATTCTACAGCATGGCGGATCCATAAAATATGAAAGTATTCTTAAATTAAGGTACAAAAACCAAACCCATTACAACAGATGTAATAAGGCCAAATCATTCGTACCTACCATCATTCAGTTGATTGTTATTTAAGAATACCTTGCCGCATAGTAATTAATCTCCTTTTAGTGCTTTTCTTATGTTACCTTATGAACACTGGATTTGTCAAGTTCACTTATCGCTACCAAAGTGGCTAAATCAGTGGAAAGGCTATGCTTTCGCAATTATTTTCAACGGCTCGTTTCAGCGAATTCGTGTATGCGGCACGGAGGTACTTCTCATTCTGCTCCTCATTCCAATGTCGATAAACCGGACCCGCGGCATGAATGACAAACTTCGCCGAAAGGTTAAACCCCGGCGTAATAACGGCTTCACCAGTCTTAATCGGTGCGAGTTTATCGCAGGCAGCTTGAAGCTGTGTCGCTCCCGCCGCTTTAAATATCGCTCCGCAGACCCCGCCGCCCATTTGCAATTCGGTGTTGACTGCGTTGACGATGGCGTCAACTTTCAGCTTCGTTATATCTTGGCGGACAATAGTAAATGGCATTAACACACCTCCTCTTTTGTCATCAGCGATTATTCATTTACTTCTTTAACTTCGCTGAATTATATGATGCCTTTACTTCTGAAGGTGGGCAATACTGTTGGCAAGATATTCATCTACAGCAATTGAACCGGAGAGTTCTTTAATCAACTGATTGCCGAGAGAGAAATCTGACACCATCGCACATAATTTAATTAATTCTGCGGTACAGTTAGGATTTTTATTTGCCAGGGAATACGCCTTTTTCATTTCATTATAAGCCAATGTAATAAGTCCGCTATCCCTCAGAGCATCAGCTCTATTAAAGAGCGTATCGTAATTCAAATCTATTTTGCAAAGCGCATTTGCTGCCCATATTCCCCGAAACCCAGCTTCATTGACAGCTATCGCATATAATTCTTTGTACGGAAGCTGCTCATATGGAGCGGCTATCCCTATTGCGAAAGGAGCCATCCCCAATTCATAAAAGCCCTCGCAATATGAGTTGATATATTTTATATCTTCTTGTATTAGATCCGCTCCAATATTATAGACGCAAAACTTATGTTTCAGGCACTTAGGCTTAAGAATCCTGCTGGAATAAAGATTCCAAGTGAAAGAACAGTATACCGAGTAATGGAAGAAATCGGCCTTAGTCACAGACCAAATCGTAAGCCTAATGGCATAACAAAAGCAGATTGTAATGCACGTAAATCTGATGATTTACTTAAGCGAGATTTTAGGTCAGACAAGCCTTTAATCAAGGCAGTAACTGATATCACAGAAATCAAATGTAAGGATGGTAAACTGTATACTTCAGCAATATTTGATTGTTTTGATTTATCGGTTCTTGGTCTGGCCATGGATTCCAATATGAAGGCTCCGCTATGTGTTCAGACAGTACACAATGCAATGCTTGCATATCCTGAGCTTAGGGGTTGTATCATTCACAGTGATAGAGGAACACAGTATACCAGTGAACTCTATCGCAAGGAACTTAACAGGCACAAAATCATTCAAAGCATGAATAGTGATGGTGGCAGATGTCACGATAATGCCCGCTGTGAGAGCATGTGGGCCAGAATGAAATCAGAACTCCTATATGACAGATATAACACTGAGGAGATGTTTGTGTCTGAAGTTAAGATTTTGATTTGGAGATACTTCATCAGTTACTGGAACAATAGAAGAATCTGTTCTGCTAATGGAGGACTTCCTCCTGCTGTTAAACGTAAGCAATATTATGAAGCTTTGGATAAAGCAGCATAGGTACTAATATCTTTGTGATATATGTGCCAACTATTATTGACAATATCAAAATGCTGAAAATACTTGCGACGGTCATCGGAAATGGGATATGCCTTTTCGGCATAGAACGAGTATTCCTCGTCAGAACCGTTTGTGGGGAAAACACCCTTATTGTCAAGCCAACGCTGTATAGCGTAACGGACACTATCAACTTTGATATTGCTATAGGTATCGATAAAGGTAGGATTTTGTGACAGGAATATCTCTCGTTTCCACTCCCAGACGCAATCTGAAGCAGACCGTACACCAGACTCAACCGATGCTCCAGCGCCTATCAACAGCGAATGCGGAGTATCTTTATTCTGTTTAAACGAGCGTAACAGCTCGTCGAACGTCAACGTCTGCATTTTCAATCTCCTTTAGTATTGCGTTCAACGTCACCCCAAATATTTCTCAAAGAATGCGAGCAGTTTATCAATGACGCTCTGTTCCTTTTTGGTGCGATTACCGCCGTCGAAGCAGGACAATGGCAATAAACTATTCCATTAGTTCCTTCTTGCTGCGAAGTAGTGGTGAAGAGCCGACTGCCTTTTCTATCGAGTTTCGTATTGAACCGTGTCTCCGGTGTCAGATTAGTCTGTAAATTTTGCAGATCCACCGATGCCAAAATACTTCTCAAAGAATGCTTTCAGCTTATCAATGAGGGTTTGTTTTTTCTCTGCTCTATTCCCACCGCCAAAACGGCTCACAGGTGGCATGATTCTATCAATATCCGTTCCAACAGTCTTTATTTCGCCCTCTCGGAATGCGTTTTCCAAGAAAATGCGAGTTTCCGTCGGTTTTAACTTTTCATCCTGAATCAGTGCAGCAAGGTCCTGCTCGCGCTGCTGGGCAACGAACCCATGCCATTCGCTCATAACATCATCCACATCGTTTACCCCGGCGATGAAGGTTTCAATCAGCTGCTTTTTGCTACGGAGCTCCGGACTGGCATCAATTGCCTTCTTGATGGTAACAAGTACTTCTTTATCCTCACAGTGCGTATCGTGGTATTTCTTTACTAGCATGAGAATGTAATCGATATTGATTTCAATTTGCTTAATCAGTTCGATTTCGAATACAATATCGTCAATAATATCCGTGCTTTCTCCATTTTCACGTTTGCGCTTCCATTCATCCCGCAGGTCCTGGTATCTGCCCAGATAATCCTGCAGGTCGCGCTCGGTAAGCATCTCTTTCCCTTTGAATTCATCGAAGGAGAGAAGGAGATTTCGCATACGCAGAATAGCGCCAAACAGCGAAATAAAGTCTTTCTGATTCTGTTCGCCAATAATTTGCGATTCTGACAGAGGAAACTTGTTTGACAAGTCCTCAATCATATCCATGTAACCCGGTTTGGGGGTGCCATCCACAGATTCGTACCCGTAATAATAATCCTTGAAGCTTTGCAGCAAAACAATACCGCCAGCATTCTTATCGCCGAACAGCGAGATTGCTGCGTCCACTCTCTTTTGCAAATTGCGGAAGCAAACAATATTACCGAAAGTTTTGATCGAATTGAGAATGCGATTGGTGCGGCTGAATGCTTGAATCAGGCCATGCATCTTGAGGTTTTTATCTACCCACAGAGTGTTGAGCGTAGTAGCGTCAAAGCCGGTAAGGAACATGTTGACCACAATTAAAAGGTCCAGATCCTTATTCTTCATCCGCAGAGACACATCTTTGTAATAATTCTGGAACTTGTCCGAAGAGGTATCATAGGATGTGTTGGGAGTCCACATCCCATTATAATCGTCAATGGCGCTCGCCAAAAAATCGCGGGAGTTTTGGTCCAGTGCGGAAGTATCCTCCGGATTTTCCTCATCAAGAATGCCGTCGGTCTCTTCTTCGTTCTGGGCGTAGCTGTAGATCACAGCGATTTTCAATTGCTTGGTGGGGTCTGCCTGCATCTGCTTGCGGAATTCCTCATAGTACAGCTTCGCCATATCCACAGAAGCCACCGCAAAAATGGAGTTAAAGCCACTGACACGTTGCTTCTGCTTAATCTCCTCAACTGCGCCACGCTCCGCCGAAGCCACATCGGAAATATTAGTCAGCTGATTAAAGAGATACGACTTATCACCACGATAGGTTTTCTGGTCAAAGTGGTCAAGAATATACTTGGCGACCAATGAAATGCGCTGCGGAGCCATGAACGCCTTTTCTCGGTCGATATCCCACACCTGCTCGTCATCAATATCCCAACCAGTATCCATAGTTTTGATATAGTCCACACGAAAGGGCAGCACATTTTTATCGTTGATGGCGTCCACAATCGTGTAGGAGTGGAGCTGATCGCCGAAGGTCTGCTCTGTTGTGAAGAACTGCGCATTTTTCGCGCGACTTGCATTGACTGAGAAAATCGGCGTTCCGGTAAAGCCGAACATATAGTATTTTTTGAAGTGTTGCACGATTGCTGTGTGCATATCTCCAAACTGGCTACGGTGGCACTCGTCAAAGATGATAACCACGTTTTTGTTATATACCGAGTGCTCTTTGTTTTTCTTAATAAAGCTGGACAACTTCTGAATGGTAGTAATGATGATACGCTCTTTCGTTCCAGCAAGCTGTTTTTGCAAAATTGCGGTAGATGTGTTGCTATTGGCAGCACCTTTTTCAAAGCGGTCGTATTCCTTCATGGTCTGATAGTCGAGGTCTTTCCGGTCTACCACAAACAGGACTTTATCTATGTACGGCAACTGCGAGGCAATCCGTGCAGTCTTAAAGGAAGTCAAGGTTTTGCCAGAACCGGTGGCGTGCCAGATATAACCACCGGCGGCAATGTCGCCGTATTTTCTGTAGTTGTGCGCAATCTCAATGCGGTTGAGGATGCGCTCGGTTGCGGTAATCTGATAAGGGCGCATGACCATCAGCATGTTTTCAGAAGTGAAAATACAGTACTTCGTCAAAATATTCAGGATGGCGTGCCGGGCAAAGAAGGTCTTCGTAAAGTCAATCAGGTCGGGTATCGTTTTGTTGTTGGCATCCGCCCAGAACGAGGTAAACTCAAAGCTGTTGCTTGTCTTGCCCTTTTTAGACTTGCCGGATGCCGCGTCTTTGATGGCGTTAAACCGGGTGCTGTTGGAATAGTATTTTGTATTCGTGCCATTGGAGATGACAAAAATCTGCACATACTCAAACAGGCCAGCGCCTGCCCAAAAGCTGTCGCGCTGATAGCGATTAATTTGATTGAACGCCTCCCGAATGGCAACGCCCCGGCGTTTTAGTTCGATATGTACCAAAGGCAGACCGTTGACAAGCACCGTCACATCATAGCGGTTATCATAGGTTGCGCCGTCCTCTTTATCAAGAACATACTGGTTGATGACCTGCAAACGGTTGTTGTGGATGTTCTTTTTGTCTATGAGGGTGATGTTTTTAGTCATGGCATCGTCACGCTTTAGCACCTGCACATAGTCCTCTTGAATTTTGCGGGTCTTTTCTACGATGCCGTCGTTTTTGTTGGCAATGCATTCGGCAAAGAACCGTTCCCATTCCGTATCGGAAAAGGTGTAATCATTGAGTTCTTCCAGCTTGGCGCGCAGGTTTGCAATCAAATCCGCTTCAGTGTGGATGGACAGATAGTCATAGCCTTGCTCACACAGCAGGCGGATAAGCTCCTGCTCCAATGCCGCTTCGCTCTGATAACTGTCGGAGCGGGTTCTAACCGACTCATATTTGGTGACAACGGTATTCTCGTTGGTTTCGGCGACAATATTAAAATAAGGCACTACGCATTCGCCTCCTTAAACGTCAGTAATTCATCACGATAGTATTCATACTGTCTTTGACGGGCTTCGATTTCTGCAGGAAGACCTGTGGTAATGTTATTGCAAAGGATGTCAAATCTATCAAGCAATGCCACTACTCTTAATTGCTCATCAATAGCTGGTATTTGAATTTTTATGTCTTTCAGAACTGCGACCGACGCAACATTCTTTATTGCCCCACCTCTTGCATTAAAGTTCATCTGTGCGGCTATAGAATCCTCAAAGCAATACTTTAAAAACCTATTATTAACACCTTCTTTAGGAGTCAACTTTAACAATGCCTGATTAATTATGCCTTTAGGTGCATCATCCGGAATAATAGCAATTTTTCCCATAGTTCCGGAACAACTCATTATTAAGTCACCTGGTTTAACTGAAAATCTTTCCATTTCTTTATATTTCTGTTCATCAACAAAATATCTAAATTTAAATTCCCCATAAATAGCATGTTGTTGTTCATAAACTGCATAACCATCTTTTGTAAAAATTTCTTTTTTTAAGCTTCCGCCAAAAGGACCTCTTACAAAATCACACGCTTCTCCAAGCGTTTTAGTCTCCGTTAATTTGCTCAAATGTAGAATTTTGCTCCTATAATACTCATACTGTTTCTTCCTCGCTGTAAGCTCCGCTGTAAGC
>DCDB01000189.1 GCA_002316215.1 Lachnospiraceae bacterium UBA1066
CGAATTAACGCGTTAATTCGTCGCTTCGGGGACTGTCCCTTTTTGTCCTTAAGGGGGCTTCACCCGTGGGGACTGTTCCCTTTTGTCCTTAAGGGGCTCCATTAAAATGAATGAAAAATCCACCGCGGATTTGGCGGTTTTTCGGTATTGCATGAATCCATCCTGTCCTGCTATGCTTTTCATTGTTCCAGGATACGGTACGAAAAGACAATGGTACGGTTTTGAACAGGAGGTGCCTTATGACCCTGCAAGGCCTGTTTGCGCTCCTTCCGGCGCTGGCGGCCGTCTGTTTTGATACAGACTGCGGAAGAATCCCGAATGCGCTGGTCGTTCCGACGCTCCTTTTCGGACTTTTTTTCCAGGTAATGAACAGGGGCGCACCCGGAATCCTGTTTTTCCTGGGCGGCGCGGTTTTTCCGTTTATCCTGCTTTTTCCGCTCTTCATTTTCCGGATGCTCGGTGCCGGCGATATTAAGCTTCTTATGGCCGTCGGCGGCATCTGCGGCCTTCCTTCCATTCTTTACATTCTGCTTGCGGCGCTTTCCGCCGGGGCGATTCTTTCCTTCTTCCTCATGCTGGCCGGGACGGGATTCCGCCCGCGCTTCCGTTATTTCCTTACTTATATTTCCAACGTTTTTATCTCGGGAAAGGCAATACCTTACCGAAAAGAGGGGATCCGTCCGGAAAACTTTCATTTTTCCGTACCGATTCTCGCCGGCGTCATCCTCTATGCCGGAGGCGTGCTGTAACGAAATATTACTCTGATTCTTTCGCCTTATCCGTGAAGCAGCTTAGGGTATCCCATGGCAATATTTTCTGAAAATGTTTCTGCGCGAAGCGCTGGAGAAAATATGCCATGGGATACCTAAGGCGGAAAGTAAGCCGGCCAATCATCCGCCATATTCAGATTTCACAAAGATACTGCCACCCAATATTCTTTAATCTTTTTACGTTGCCCGTGAAGCAGCCTCGGGTACATCATGGCAATATTTTCTGAAAATGTTTCTGCGCGAAGCGCTGGAGAAAATATGCCATGGGATACCTAAGGCGGAAAGTAAGCCGGCCAATCATCCGCCATATTCAGATTTCACAAAGATACTGCCACCCAATATTCGTTAATCTTTTTACGTTGCCCGTGAAGCAGCCTCAGGTACATCATGGCAATATTTTCTGAATATGTTTCTGCGCGAAGCGCTGAAGAAAATATGCCATGATGTACCTGAGGCGGAAACAAGCCGATTATTAAGCCAGAACAATTTTTTTGGAAACACAGATATTTGTGCGCCTGAACGGCGCGGAATGGAGCCCCCAAAATGAAACGAAAAGTACTTGCTTTATGCGATCTTGAAACAGCTTATGCCATAAACTTTATGGAGTATATCAACCGGAAGAACACAATTCCCTTCGAAGTCCACGCTTTTACAAGCCTTGATCAGCTGAGGAATTTTGTAAAGAACCATCAGGTGGAGATCCTGCTGATTTCCGAGAAAGCGATGTGTACGGAAGTCGGCGACTGGCCGATCAGTAAAATCGTGATTCTCTCCGAAGGCATCCACGATCCCGGCAGTGAAAAGTATCCGAGTGTTTATAAGTACCAGTCGTCATCTGCGGTCGTGCGGGAAGTCCTGGCCTGCTACGGCGGTTCCGCCGAACAGGAAAATGAAAGGATGCTGAAGCCGAAAATGACGGTCATCGGCATATATTCCCCCGTCGGCCGCTGCCTTAAGACCTCGCTGGCCCTTGCCATGGGGCAGATCCTGGCGAAGGAGAAAGCGACGCTTTACCTGAATCTTGAGGACTGCCCGGGCTTTGAGACTTTATTCCATACGGCATACGACCGGAACATTTCCGATATCATTTATTACCTGCGCCAGGGCGAGACGAACCTCATTTCCAAAATAGCTGCCGTGGCCGCAGCCGTCGGGAAGCTGGATTTCCTTCCGCCGGCCAGATCCCCGCAGGAACTCAGGGGCGTGACTGCGGAGGAGTGGCACCGGCTCTTTACCGCCATCCGGGAAAATTCCAGTTACGAGATCCTGATCCTGGACATCGGCAGCGGGCCGGACTGCCTGGGAGATCTTCTTGGGGAATGCGATTATATTTACATGCCTGTGAAAAGCGATACGATGTCCGCGGCCAAGCTGGCGCAGTTTGAAAGCCTTCTCAGACTCTGGGACTGCGAAAATCTTATGTCCCGGATAAAAAAACTGCATTTGCCTGTCCGCAGGCTTCCGGAGAGCAGCGACCGCTGTATTGAACAGCTGGTTTATACGGAACTCGGGGAATATGCCGAAAACCTTGTAAGAAAGGATGGCATTATCCGTGGATGACCGGTATCGCAGCCTTCGGAAAAAGCTCATGGAACTGCTGGATACAAAGGGGGAAGCCGGCGACGCTGAAATCCGGGATATGATTTCCGAGCTTGTCCTCGAAAGCAGCCGCAGGCAGTACATGGATATTGAAGAAAAGACGAAGCTCAGCCGGGAACTCTTTTATTCCGTGCGCCGGCTTGATATCCTGCAGGATTTGATTGACGACCGTGAAGTTACGGAAATCATGGTCAACGGGCCTGACCGGATTTACGTTGAAAAAAACGGACGGCTTTTCCTATGGAACCGTTCTTTCGCTTCCGCTGAAAAGCTTGAGGATGTCGTTCAGCAGATCGTCGGAAAATGCAACCGCGTCGTTAACGAGCGTATGCCGATCGTCGATGCGCGCCTGAAAGACGGCAGCCGCGTAAATGTTGTCATTTCCCCGATCGCCCTGGAAGGTCCGATCCTGACGATCCGCCGCTTCCCTGAAAAGCCGATTACGATGGAAAAGCTTATCGATTCCGGGAGTATTTCCGCGGAAGCCGCTGTTTTCCTGAAGAAAATGGTCTGTGCCGGCTATTCCATCATTATCGGCGGAGGTACTTCCGCAGGCAAGACGACTTTCCTGAATGCGCTCAGCAACTATATTCCCAGGGAGGAGCGCATTATTACGATCGAAGACAACGCCGAACTGCAGATCCAGGGAATCGACAATCTTGTCCGCATGGAGGCGAAAATGGCGAATATTGAGGGAAATGCCGAGATTACGATCCGGGATCTCATTAAGACTGCTCTGCGTATGCGGCCCGACCGGATTATTGTAGGAGAAGTGCGCTCGGGAGAGGCTGTCGATATGCTTCAGGCCTTCAATACCGGCCACGACGGAAGCCTCTGCACCATTCACGCAAATTCCTGTTTCGACATGCTTTCCCGGCTTGAGACCATGGTCCTTATGGCCTTTCCGCTGCCGCTTCCTGCCATCCGCCGCCAGATTGCCTCCGGCGTCGATCTTCTTGTCCATCTCGGCCGCCTTCGTGACCGTTCGCGGCGTGTCCTGGAAATCTCCGAAATTGACGGTATGGAAAATGAAGAGATAAAGATGCACAGTCTCTACCGTTTTAATGACCGGTCACAGAAGCTCGAGAAGAGCGGCAGCCTTAAAAATGTACTGAAGCTTGAAAGAACCGGAGTGCAGATTTAAAAGGGGAAGAACAGGATGAAGACAGACTACTGTAAGTATAAAATGAACGCCGCAGAAATCCTGCTTGCCATCGCGAAAGGCGCAGTTCTCACGGCCGGCATCGACTGGCTTTTCTATCAAAAGCTGTGGGCCCTCGCTTTCCTTTCGCCGCTTTTCATTTTCTGCGTCATACGCGAGAAAAAGAAGAGGCTGGAAGCCCGGAGAAAAAAGCTTCACTATGATTTCAGGGAAGCACTGTCATGCCTTTCGGTTTCGCTGCGGGCCGGCTACTCTGTGGAAAATGCTTTTCGCGAAACGGAGAAGGATCTCGGGAATATCCTCGGCAAAAATGCCTGCATCACCAGAGAATTTGCTTATATGAACAGCCGGATACGGCTCTCGGTACCGGTGGAGATGCTGCTTTTGGATTTGGGACAGAGGACAGGTATTGAAGATATCGAAAACTTTGCGGCCGTTTTCGGTACAGCCAAGCGTATGGGCGGAAATATGGTGGACATTATCCAGCAGGCTTCCTCTGTCATCAGCGGAAAAATCGATGTTGAGCGCGAGATCGAGACGGCCCTTGCCGCCAAAAAATTCGAACAGCGCATCATGGGTGTGATGCCCTGTGCCATCCTTCTTTACATGCAGCTGGCCTCGCCCGGTTTCCTCGACATCCTCTACACCGGCATTTTCGGCTTCCTTGTCATGACGGCCTGTCTTGCCGTCTATGCTGCCGCCCTCTTCTGGGGCAGCAG
>DCDB01000091.1 GCA_002316215.1 Lachnospiraceae bacterium UBA1066
CGGTGAATAATACAGGATTAATGTTATCCTTTTTGTTTATACAATATTTTGTTTCGAAGACAAGCTGGCGAAAAAGCTTATTATTTTTACTACAGTAGTCTCACTGTCTTTTTTACTTGAGATGATAATGTTTTTTTTTATCAATACTTCTGGTTATACCAGCCCGGATGCCACTATGCTGCCATCGGGATGGGTCGTATCGTTCGTCGGATGCTGTCTTCTGGCAATTTTTGCCGGATGCTTCATATTTTTATATTTTCGATTTATTGATAAGCTGAAGTTTCAGGCTTCAGATTTTGTATTATTTCTTTTTCTGCCGACCGGTCAGAGCCTGTGTTGTTTTTTGCTTGTCCGTATTTATCAGTCAGAACAGCTGCAGATATTTTATCAAAAACCGGCCTGGATTTTTGGAGCCTTGATCGAAGTTTTAGGAACTATTGCTATTTTATATTTTATTTCGGAACGGGCACGGCAGGAGGAGATCAACAGAAAATACAGGGAACGGATTTATCTCTGGGATATTGAGAGAACACATTATGCGGCACTGGAAGAACGCAGCCATGAACTTGAAAAGATCCGGCACGATCTGAATAATCAGATTAATGCAATTATGCAGCTGATTTCAGAAAAAGATTACGGCAAAGCGGAAACTGCAGCGGATGAACTGAAGGAAAAGGTGCAGCGTGCCGCCGGAGGTGAGAAAGAGTATTGTGCAAATTCGGTTGTTAATGCCGTAATGACAGAAAAGGCAAAGGAATGCAGAAAATATGGGATCACGCTTAAGACGGATCTGCGAATCGGAGAGATGCAGCATATAAGCCTGCTGCACCAATGCTCGCTTTTTTCAAATCTGATGGATAATGCCATTCATGCGGCATCGGTTTTCAGCGGCGAGCGTTATATCAGTGTTTATGCCTCTGTGCAGGGAGTTTACCTGACGGTACGGGTAACGAATTCGTCGGATAATCCCGCTAAAAAGAGTCCCGGAAGAAAAGGCTGCGGGATTGAGATAATAAAAGATATCGTGGAAGAATACCAGGGACATTACAGCGGGAAATGGGAAAATAATGAATATAAAACTATCGTTTCTGTTGCCGACTGTTTAAGAAAGCCGGGGACAGAAAAATTGCTCCATGCGTCGGAAGACCGTGGAACCAATCTGCGGCCCTGACGCTGCCCAGCCGACCAACGAAAGCGGCGAAGAAGAAAAAATCAGGAGGATGCTTTATCTACTTTATTTTTTAAAACTGAATCATCCTTACTGAATTAAATACTATGAAGCATGATTTTTGCATTTATTGCCTGCAGTCATGTTATAATTCTTTATGTGGATACTGCAGTGATAATATGCTTTTTGATGTGTGCTTCCTACAGTTGAGTTTTGTTACTGTTTCGCACGCAGCCGGATCTTTAATGCTTTACTGAAAAAGGATAGTATGAACGCAATTAATTTTGAAATGGTCGAACATGATAAGAAGTATCCTGTCAAGTCGTTTGTGACGTCAATAAGTTATAGTGAATACCATTGGCATTATGAATACGAATGGCTTGCAGTGATAAAGGGGAGTATTGTTATCAATACAACTCCCCAGTCATTTACGATGCATAAGGGCGACATTATCCTTATTAATTCGAAGACAATCCATGAAATCAGGCACACGCAGGAGGATAATATTTGTCTGATTCTGCAGTTTGATCCAATTCTTTTTAAAAATGACGAAAAAGACGATGTCTTCTATCGCTTTCATTTTAACAGCGTTATTGATGATCCGCCGATACGAAATCCTTATCAGAGCTATCTTCGGTATGCGGCGTCGATTGTGCTGCTTTCGAAAAATGATGCCGTGAAGAACAGCCACCGGATACGGGCTGATATCTATGCAATGATTGCGGATTTGTTTGATTATACGGAAGTCGATACCATCATGGAACGGTCGTCCGGCGAATCGGATCCGCAGCTGCTGATGCGGATTATTGACTATTTTAAGGAAAATCCGGGAGATGCGGACGCTGTGGAGAAAATTGCCCGGGAAGTCGGGATGAGTGCGAAGTCTCTTCATCGGTTTCTGATTAAGAACATCGGTATTTCGGCGAAAGACCTTCAGGATAGTTTTCAGATAAATAAGGCGAAGCATCTTCTTAAGCATACGGACAGGAGCATGGGATATATTATCGATACCTGCGGCTTCGGATCGGAGAGAACTTTTTATCGCAAATTCCGCAGCGAAACAGGTATAACACCGAAAGAATACCGTGAGATAAAGATGAATGCCGGAAAGCAGGTTGAGCAGAAAGGCTATCTCGATTACGAATGGCTGGGAGTAAAAAGACTGCTTATGGAAATCTGCGCTGCAAAGTGAATGACTGAGAGCAAAAAGACTGCTTATGGAAATATGCAGTACAATTTGAATTGGTGAATAAATAATAACGAGGGGCCGATGCACGGGGCAGTATTAGTGCAGCGGTCTTTTTCTTTTGTCTGTTTTTGACAGTATGTTGAATCGGAAATGGCATTTTTTTGATCATTCTTTTTTTATAATTAGACCATCAGCTGATCAAAATTATAGGAAGGGAGGTACCGGAAGTTGAAATGCGGTAAAGAAGAAAGGCTCGCCTTTACGGAACGGGCGGAAAAAATTGTCGGGGAGCTTACACTGGAAGAGAAGGTTTCTTTGATGAGCGGCTCGATGACTTTTGAAGAGGTACGAGGTGCAATCAAGAAGAAGACGAGAGAGCATTATAACCAGTTCCCTTATCCGGCAGGAGGGCTGCCGGAACATGAAGTGCCGCCGATGCTTTTCTGCGACGGTCCGCGTGGCGTTGTCTGCGGAAACGGACAAAACACCTGTTTTCCTGTTTCGATGCTTCGGGGTGCGAGTTTTGATACAGAGCTCGAAGAAGAAATAGGAGAAGCTGTCGCGGAAGAGGTGCTTGCCTGCGGAGGTAATTTATTTGCCGGAGTGTGCATCAATCTGCCTTATCATCCGGGATGGGGAAGAAGCCAGGAGACCTATGGAGAGGATACCTTTCATTTAGGTGAAATGGGTGCTTCACTGGTACGCGGCGTACAGAAGCACGGTGTTATGGCGTGCGTTAAGCATTTTGCCTTTAATCAGATGGAAAACGGACGCTTCAAGGTAAATGTGACCTGCGATAAACGTACAGAACGGGAAATATTCCTCGGGCATTTTAAAAGATGTATTGACGAAGGCGCGGCTGCGGTTATGAGCTCATACAATAAATATCAGGGCGTGATGTGCGGCCATAACGGTTATCTTTTAAATCAGGTCCTGAAGAATGAATGGGGCTTTGACGGATTTGTAATGAGTGATTTTGTCTGGGGCGTCAAGGATACGGTTGAAGCGGCAAACGGCGGCCAGACGATGGAAATGTGCGTGACAAAATATTTCGGTGATAATCTTGTGAAGGCGGTTCAGTCGGGAGAGGTGAAGGAAGCGGTGATCGATGATGCCGCGCTTCGCATCATCCGTACAATTCTTGCTTTTGAGGAGACCAGGAAAGCGGCCGGAGAAAAACCAAAGCGTTTTGTAAAGGGCAGCAGGCAGCATCGGAAACTGGCTCTTGCCTCTGCTGAGGAAGGCATCACGCTTCTTAAGAATTCGAATCAGAATCTTCCGTTGGACAGAAAAAAGGTTAAGCAGATCGTGATTCTGGGCAAGTTGGCAAACCAGGATAACCTGGGGGATAAAGGATCAAGTGAAGTTTACCCGCCCTATACGGTAAGCATTGCCCAGGGAATTAAGGCAGCGGCACCGGAATGTGAAATTGTCTATTATGACGGTTCTGATTTAAGGCACAGCAGCCGTCTTGCAGAAAATGCGGATGCTGTAATCGTTGTGGCAGG
>DCDB01000259.1 GCA_002316215.1 Lachnospiraceae bacterium UBA1066
AGGCGGGTTATCGCCTCGCCGAGCTCCCCTTCACTCATGAATCGTTCTATTTCACTGATATTGTATGGAGTATCTTTCGAAATGAGCAAGTCATATCTTCTGGTGTATTTCAGCCAGCTGTTCATGACTGCGTCCCAGCGGGGATGTTTCTTTTTCAGGCGCTGGAGGGAGCTTTCCTGCTTTCTGCTCTTTTCCGCCAGGTGGGCTTCGCTTGTTGCAAAATCATGATAGATGACCGGATCAGGCGAGTAGATCTGCTTTCTCTGGTCGGGCTCCTTTCCCAGGAGTCTGATGGCCAGTTCCCTTCCGCCGTGGCCGAATACGATGTCGTCATCCCAGCCACCGACAGCATAGAAAATATCGGAGCGGTATGAGCAGTTGCCCTCCAGGTTGCTGGGATATGGGTACGGGAGATCGCCCAGATAATAGTGAGTCGCCATTTTGTTCAAGGGTGTGTCAGTCTTTGGGCTGTAAACACCCCGGACCGCGATAACATTGTACTTTCTGTGCATCCTGAGGTGCGCTTCCACAAAGTCATGCTCAGGTATGCCGTCGTCTTCCAGGAATATGAGAATAGGAGCCCTGGCGAAAACAGCCCCCACGTTCCTGGCGAGATAGGCGCCCGTATTGGTGTTCAGGCGGACATAGGTGTCTACGAATGGTTTGAGCGGCTCGAATTCGCCTGGTTTGCTACCGTTGTCCACGAATATGAGCTCGTAGTTCTGATTGCGCTGTTTTCCCAGGATTTGAAAATTCCTTAGATTATCCGGGTGCAGGCGCCAGGAGATGACGACGATGGAGACGGCAGGGGATTCGACAGTATTGCAGAAGTCTACGAATTCGAAACAGCTTGAATAACGATTCTTTTTATTCTGCCATCCCTTTGAATCAAGCCAGAACTCAAGGGAATGATTGTCCTTCGGATCGCAGAGTTGAACGAGTTTCGTATAATCCGGATGTCTTTTTGATAGGAGCAGATCAAACAGACAGTCGCATTTATCAAAGGGGCATATCAAAGGCTCAAGGAAAAAACCAACAGGATCTTCATCTTTGAATATATTGGGTTTTCTACCTTTGGTTTTTCTGAAGCATACAGCAGGATCGATATCGCCGTTGTGATTTATACAAATCGATTCTATTCCAGCATAACACTTGAATCCTTTGAAGCTATTCTTGTTGTGAGCAATAAGCTCATTTGCAGATAATTTAAGACTCTCTAACCTTTGATCATGTGTCAATATCTCGACCACCATTTCTTTGATCTCGGATTCCTTATAGTATTTTTTCAACCACTCCAAGTCCTGGGTCGTATACTTTTCATCAGGACTGCCAAGTTTGTTCCTGATGATTTTGACATCTATGGCAAGTTTATCACTGCCGATTATACTCAGGCTGTCGTATATTTCTTTCATAATATCCATATATTCAGGATGGGCTAGGATCTGGACCGTCACTGATATTCCATTGTGGACCAAATATCTTACATTTTTCAGAAAGCGGTCTTTGTGGGTAAATTCATAATGATATGAAGTTGTGAAATGAATCTTTTCCAAATAATCGGCAAGCAATGATCTCATCTTCTCGAAAAATGATAACGGCATGCTCAGGTTGGTAACAGTAGCAACATATACCCTATCCCCAAATGTACAAAAAATGTGTTTAAGAAAATCCAGATAATTCGGGTGAATGGTAGGCTCACCGCCGGTGATAGAAAATTTGAGTCTCTCTTTTCTTATGGAAGATAGCTTATCAACAGCAGTTTTCAATGATCCAATATCATGGAAGTATCCATTAATATTGTCTTTTACTGAGCAGTACGTACATTTGTAATTGCATCTTCTCGTCAACAACCAGTTTATTTTAAAAGTATCTTCCATAGAAGGCTGGTGAGTTTTTATGAGATTGGACATGAGCAGCAGTCCGGTGATATTTGAACAATCTGTACCATTGTGTTCTGGTATGATCGATTCGCCTTTTACTATGATGCATCCTTCTTTGCATGCAGATTCGGCAGAGTCGCCGGCGTGAAGGTGATCCTGAGACCCATTGCCGGCATTCTTATCCGATGCTGACGTAAAAGGATTATGTTCTTTATTCTTGGCCAGTACATAGTCCGCGCTGTTCAGTATTTTATACAGGCTTTTTTCAGAAGCACCGACAATGATGTCCGGATAATCTGAAAAAATTCTACGAATAATATTTTCATGCTGGGATGAACACTCAGTGACAATCATTCTCAGCGTTCTTTTGAAACATTTTATTGCCTCTTCCTTAAAGTAATCGGCATGCTTATCTTGTCCGGTCCGCTTGTAATAACGATACATCCAAGCACGAGTGTCGCCATTATTGAACTGCTGAGTTATCTTATCCAAAGTTGACCATACAGCGGATGAATGTTTTCTATAAACCGCTTCTGCAATCTCGGGCATGTATTTGCCCTTGCCGAAGTGGCCGAGTAGCGAGGTGAGGAATTTATCACCATTGTAGACTTTGAAAAATTCGTCTGGAAAATCTTTTAAGACATTTCGGAAACACATTGTCAGTGTAAGGATCATCGTACCCTGGATCAGCTCTTCAGAAGAGAGGTCTTTCTTTAAGTTTTCAGGCAACTTGGAATACTCTATGATATTGCCGTCTTCATCAACGATCATAGCATTATGATAGCTTATGA
>DCDB01000045.1 GCA_002316215.1 Lachnospiraceae bacterium UBA1066
AGTCCGGCATCCGGCCTGCCGATGCATATGAGGTGCGCAAATCCTGAAATGCCGCAAAGCGCCGCGGATACGGCTTCGCTGTTCCTTCCAAATGTGACGGCCAGAGCTTTTTTCAGGATTGCGCTGGAATCGTCCGGGGAATCGACAGTCAGTATTTCGGCTTTATCTGTTTTATTGTCTGCCCAGGCAATACTGTGCCGGATCCCGGAAGCAATAAGTGCGTCAGAGAGTGAAAATGCGGCGGTCAGCGTCCGGCTTGCATATTCGGCCGGAGAATCCTTCATTCCGGACGGAAGCGCATTGTTCAAAAAAAGCAGGATCGAATGTTCAAGCGGAAGAGAGGGCTCTTTTACCATGAACTTTCGGAAGCGGGCTGTCATTTTCCAGTGAATTGTCATCAAATCGTCTCCGGGCTGATAATCCCGGATACCGAAGGTCTCACCGGCGTCGCGTCCCGGTTTTTCCGCCGAGTAGACGACCGAATCGGAATCATTGTAGAAAATCTCCGTAAGGGAAAATACAGGCCGGTAAAGCTCCGGAAGGATGTCCGTGCCGCTTTCGCTCTGAGAATTTCCCCTGCGTTTTGTGATACCGGTAAGATCGTAAATGTAAATTCTTTCGGCGGAAGCTTCCAGATGTCCGCAGAAAGGGGATTCAAAAGCCACCGGAAGCCGGACAGTGCCTTTGAAGCCGGCAGGGCCTTTCATTTCAAGTTCATGGACCTCACCCGTCAGGCAATTTTTTAAATGAAGTAAGAAGGTTACGCGCCCCAGCGGGAAAAATGAAGGGTTTGCGAGGCTTATGTACCCTTTTACTGTTTTTTTAAGCCGTCCTGTTTCCGGAAAAATAAAAGTCATCTGAAGTTTTCGCGACAGGAAAAGATTAAGGATAATGGATCCGACGGGAAGGAGGATTACACCCAGAAAAAGGCAGACTGCCCCTATACTTCCGCCGCCTGCGATCAGGATAAGCAATGCGGAAACAAGCAGTATCCCCCATGTAAGACGGCTTGAGATCATGCTTTCTCCCGGAAAGAAGTGACAGGCATCGGTACCTTTTTAAGGATATCTTTTAGGATCTTCGCGGGATTTGTCCGGGACATCCGGGCTTCCGCACTCAGCGTCAGGCGGTGGGCGCAGGTATCGGCAAAAACAGCCGAAACATCTTCCGGTATGACATAGTCGCGCTTTTCAAGATAGGCGCGGGCTTTGGACATGCGGCAGAGTGCAAGGGCGGCCCGGGGACTTATGCCCAGGGCAATATCTTCATTTTTCCGCGTTTCTTCCGATAGGGAGGTGATGTAATCGTAAACGCTGTCGGAGACATAAAGGGCGGAAACTTCCTTCTGCATCTTTAAAATGTCATGTTTATCTGTGACCTGGTTTATCGTATCCAGAGGGTTGCCCTCATGGCGGTCCCTTAAGATATCAATCAGGCTGTTATGATCCGGATAGCCCATACGGAGGCGGATCATAAAACGGTCCAGTTCTGACGGCGGAAGGAGCTGCGTGCCGGAGGAACCTGCCGGATTCTGCGTTGCGATAACGATAAAAGGAGCGGGAACCGGACGCGTAACGCCGTCTACCGTAACCTGGCGTTCTTCCATGACTTCAAGAAGCGCCGACTGTGTTTTACTTGAGGCGCGGTTGATTTCATCGGCCAGAAGGAGATTGGTCATGGCAGATCCCGGGCGGTAAATGAAATCATCGGAATTCTGACCGGGAACGGAGAAGCCCGTGATGTCGGACGGGACACTGTCAGAAGTAAACTGCATGCGCTCATAATCGAGCCCGAGCGCACGTGAAAAGGCGACAGCCAGCGTCGTTTTGCCGACGCCCGGAACATCCTCCAGCAGAATATGTCCGTTTGAAAGAATTGAAGTCAGTACCTTCTGCACGACATCGTCTTTTCCGATGATGGCCTTTTCCACTTCATTTAAAATCCGATCTGTTTTATTTTCCATCCTGAAGCTCCTCTATCTTCCGCGGAGAGTCCCCGCGTGTTTGTTTTGGATCATCCGCCGTATGTTTCATGCCATTTGTTCTTGGGGACAGTCCCCGCGTGTTTGTTATGGATCATCCGCCGTGTGTTTCCTGTCCTTTGCCTCTTAAAACAGTTCCCATGCGTTTATTTGCGGCTGTCTTTCTTGTTCTTCCCGCGTTTCAGGAAAATCAGCAGGAAAATGAAAAGCACAAGTGCGGCCGCTGCGGTTATGGCTATGATCGGGACGGCACCCTGGCCGTTCCCGGAGGAACCGCCATAGGAAGGCAGAGGCGTACTAAACCCATAAAGCCTCCCGGATCCGTTTTGCAGAAGAAGAACGGCGTCAAGGGCGAGAAATGCCTGCTCCCCGGCCAGTGCATTTGAGCCGGAAGCGCTTCCGTCCTCTTTTGAGTGAAGGAAACCGCCGTCTTCGCCGGCATACGAAAGCAGGGCATCGAGGACAGACGTTCCGTTCTTTACAAAGCGGCTGTCATTTGCAGGATCGATGGAAAGCGAACACAGGGCTATAATTGCCTGGGAAGCACTTTCCGAACATTCATTCCCGTAGCTTGCAAAGCCGCCGTCCGCAAGCTGCAGGCCGGAGAGCGCCGAAACCGCCCGGTCGGCAGCTGCTTTTACATCGGCATCGCTTTCATACGATGGCGCCAGGGCCGTAATCGCCATGGCCGTGATATCCGGATCTGCTGTTTCACCTTCGTAGGTAAAGCCGCCGTCCGGAAGCTGCAGGCTGAGCAGGGCTTTTATAACTTCATCGTAGGTAACAGAAGAACTGTCACTGGGTTTAGTGCCGGCAGCATCCATGGCAATCAGCGTAAAGATCAGGGCATTGATGCCCTGGGACGAAAGGCTTTCAGCAGAGGAGCCTGCCAGTGCATCTGAATAAAAGCTGATTTTCTTTCCGTTGTCTCCGGTAAGTGAGTCGGGATTTCCTCCGCAGGCGCAGACAGTGATGGCAATGCGTGCAAGCTCCGTCGCACTGGCTTTTGAAAATGAAGCGCTGTCCGGGTATGTTTTTGCGATATAAGCCGTAAGAGCTGAAAGATAAGAAGCGTAATCTTCTGAAAGGCCAAGCTGGCGCGCACCGATCACAGTCCAGTCCGAGGAAGAGGAGCCGGCATTATTAAGCAGGCTTTCGCTGATCAGCGGATCGTTTTTGGAATTGCCGTTCTGCGCCTTTTCCCAGTCGACAAGATTTTCGGCCGCCGCTTTTACGGAAGAGGTGCCGGAGTCTTTCGGGACGGCGGTTGAATCTGCGGCCGCTGAATCCGGGGATGCTGTTGACTGTAAGGCGCTTTCTTTCGACGAGACTTCATTTTCTGCAGAAACAGCCGAGGTTCCTGCTGATCCGGAAGCCAGGGCATCTATGCTGTAAATGCAGGAAGTAAAGAGCAGAACTGCGGAGAGGAGAAGAGAAAGCAGAACATTTTTAATTTTATGATTTTTCATATTTATGGTTTCCTTTATATTCA